>PIVQ01000115.1 GCA_003354055.1 Desulfobacteraceae bacterium
TTTCATCTGCTTTTTCATGATATTGTAAAAGAAGATGCCCCCGCCCCAATGGGCCAGAATAATATTGTTTTCCGGAAAGGCTCTTGCAAGACCGTCGATTTGTTCCAGAGTAATGGGAGTTTTTCCGGGGTAGGGGTGCCCTAAGGGTTCATTGGTATGAATCATACAGGGTTTGTTGCCCTTTTCCCTGAGCAGATCCATGACCGGTTCCAGAAGCCGGATGGCATGGGAATCAATGCCGGATAGATAAAAGGCCAGCTCTCCTACACCGGACAGACCCGCATCAATACATCTGGCAGCTTCCCCTGCTGCCCCTTCCCAGGCCAGGTCAAAACAGGCCAGTCCCCGTATCCTTTCCGGATGGGCCTGTACTGCTTCAATCACCGCATCATTGTTCTGTCGGGCATAGTCCGGGTTGCGCCAGGGAAATCCGCTGATCACGGAAATGTCCACCCGGTGGGCGTCCATGGTGGTCAGCAGTTCGTCAACGTTTGTAATTTTTGACTTGGGTGAGTTGTACAGGAGTTTGAACTCAGGTTCGTCTTTAAAGTATATGGATCTGTCTTCTTTTACCGGTTTTGGAAATAGATGAGTATGGGAATCAATGATCACGGCAGCCCCTCAAAATGAATAAATATTGAAAAAACTCAAGGGACAATATATATTAAATCTTTTATTCAAACAAGGAATGAATACAATAGCGTTATGAGTTATTATCCCATATTTATGGATGTAGAGGACAGGGCCTGTCTTGTGGTAGGCGGCGGAAAGGTGGGGTCACGCAAGGCTTTGGGGCTTGCCAGGGCCAATGCACAGGTCAGGGTGGTCAGCCTTGAATTTACACCTGAACTGGAAAAGAGTCCTGATCCGCGGATTCGTTTGGATAAAAGAAAATTTAACCTGTCCGACCTTGACGGGGTCAGCCTGGTTTTTGCCGCCACAGACAGCCGGGAGTTGAATTCCCGGGTAAGAGAGGCGGCCCGCAAGAAAAATATCCTCTGTAATATTGCAGACGGTAAGGACAAGGGAGATTTTATTCTTCCCTCAACGGTGAGGCAGGGCGATCTTGTTCTTGCCGTGTCAACCTGCGGGGCAAGCCCGGCTTTGGCCAAAAAACTACGACGGGAACTTTCGGCGCAATTCGGCCCGGAATACGGGGTGATGCTCACCCTCATGGCCAATGTCAGAAAAAAGATGCTGGATCAGGGCCATGATCCCGCGGGGCATAAAATTATATTTACCACCCTGGTGGAGGCGGATCTGCCGGCCATGATTGCTGCCGGGAAAATACTTTCTGTTAATGCGGTTTTAGCGCAGGAACTCGGTGAGGAGTACACCTTTGATATGCTTTCGACACAACAAGGCAAAAACGTGGAGCGTCGTAATGAGGAGCTGTGATATAAATGAATCTTTCTAATATTCTTCTGCAAGGATCCGCCATTTTATATTTTATAAGCATGGCAGGGTATATCTGCTATCTGTTTCACCAGAAGGATAAAATTCAGAAGCTTTCGTTCTGTGTGGTGTCTATTGCCGTGGCCGTTCACCTGGTCAGTGTGATACTTACCGGTGTAGACACAAAAGGGCTTCCCATCCACAATCTTGTCCAGAGTCTGTCCATGGCGGCGCTGGCATTCGGTGCCATGTTTATTTACGTTCAGTACCGATTTAATTTGAAAATTTTAGGCGTGTTTGCCACAGCGATGCTCTCCCTGCTCATGCTGGCCGTAGTGGTTATCCCCGATACACCGGTGGAACCGGATAAGATTCTAAAAGGATTCTGGTTTTTTGCACACATTATTCTTGTGTTCACAGGAGAAGCCGCGCTAGGTCTTGCCTGCGGCGCCGGTATCCTTTATCTGATCCAGGAAATGGGGATCAAGGGTAAAAGCCAGGGATTCTTTTTTAAACGCCTACCCTCTCTGGACTTTCTGGATTTGGTCTCCTACACTTGTATTACCACAGGGTTTGCATTGCTGACATTTGGTCTGGTCACAGGTTTTATCTATGCCAAAACCGTGTGGGGTACGTTTTGGAGCTGGGATTTTAAAGAAGTCTTTTCCGTGGGAACCTGGGTGGTATATGCGGCATTGTTGCATCTGCGGTTGTACGCAGGGTGGAGAGGGCGTAAGTCAGCCATCATGTCCATCGTCGGATTTGCCATCATTATTTTTACCTTCCTGGGGGTCAATCTGATCCTTGGCGGACACCACGAAGCCTTTACAAAATAGCGAAAGAACCATGTCACAAATTATACTTATTGGTGCCAACCATAAAACTGCCCCGGTGGAACTGAGGGAAAAACTATCCTTTTCAACAGATGAAACTCTGGCTGCACTTGAACATCTGAAACAGGACCCCCTGATCAAAGAAGGGCTTGTGTTTTCAACCTGCAACCGCATGGAGATTCTCTATATTCCGGAAACAGGCGACCAGATTGAATCGGTGATTGAATTTATTTCCAAACACAAGAATCTGCCTGTGTCCGAGTTCCGGTCATCCCTTTATATTTTCCAGGGAGACGAGGCCATCCGCCACATGTTCTGCGTGGCATCCAGCCTGGATTCCATGATGGTGGGCGAGCCCCAGATCCTGGGCCAGGTGAAACAGGCCTATAAAACCGCGACCAAAGTCGGGGCCTCAAGTGTCATACTCAACCGGATGATGCATAAATCCTTTTCAGTAGCCAAACGGGTGAGAAAGGAAACCGGCATCGGAGACAATGCCGTCTCCATCTCCTATGCTGCCATAGAGCTTGCCAATAAAATCTTTTCAGACCTGTCCACCAAAAGTGTCATGCTTTTGGGTGCCGGAGAGATGGCGGAACTTGCCGTCGAGCATCTCATGACCCACAATGTAAAGAACATTATTGTGGCCAACCGAACCTTTAAAAATGCCCTGACCCTGGCTCAGAAATTCAACGGCAAAGCGGTTCAGTATGAGGAAAGGGAAGACGCCCTGGCTGAAGTGGATATTATTATCAGCTCCACCGGCGCCACCGATTACGTCCTGAACCGGGATCAAGTCAAACGGGCAATGAAAAAACGGAACCACAACACTATCTTCTTCATTGATATTGCCGTGCCCAGGGATATCGATCCCAGGATCAATAAAATTTCCAATGCCTATGTCTATGATATTGATGATCTGAAAAATATTGTGGAAACCAATATCCAGCAGCGGGAACAGGAAACAGTCAAGGCCAACCGCTTTGTTGAAGAGGCATTGTTTACATTTCAAAAATGGATGGACAGCCTGGCCGTTGTCCCCACCATCAAAGCCATCAACGATAAGATGACCTCCATTGTGGACATTGAATTTGAAAAGACCCTCTCCAGCCTCTCCCACTTGCCATCCAAAGATATTGAGGCCATCCGGAGAATGACCCGCGCCATTGCCACCCGCACCATCCACGATCCCATCCTCTTTCTGCGTAACACAGGCGACCACCGCGACGACTCCCTTTACCTGAACGTGACCCGGCAGTTATTTGACCTGGATATCCCGGAGAAGGATTAGCCGGTCGGTGTTCATGGTGTGCAGGTAGCTGCCACCGGGCCGGCAGGCCGGAAAGCGGCTGGCACTGTTTTTAAAACTCGCTTCGCGAAAAGCCGTTAAACTGCGGTGCAGCGGCTCCTCAAACAAAACGGCTTTTTACGCTCCGCAGCGTTAAGGGCATCTAAAAGAACAGAGCTTTTATGCCGCCTTCCGTCCTGCCCGACCCTCAGTGCCGAATTTTCTCGTTTGCTGTGACGCGACACGTAATCTCAGAATTTTAAAATGAAAGTGATTATTCTATTATCATTATTTTTTAACGCTTGAGTTGTGGCGATTGCGGGCCAGTACTGCAAGCCGCTTGAAAATTGGCCTTTGCTGGCAAGATTATTTCGAAAAATAGCAGCTGTAGCAATTCGCCCACCAACGATTTGTTAGCGGATTTGTTATTGACAAGACTCTGCAGAATAACAAACCTGCTTCACTGTAGCACAGCTTGAAAAACTCAACGTAAAACTTGGCACACGATTGCGAAATATTGGAAGTACGGTTTTCCAATAAGAACAATTGCAATCGTGTGCCAAGTGTATCTGGTATTGGGTTACCAACCTGACTTTTTGAGTATGTCTTTTAGAGGTGACTGCCATTATCAACAGACGAAAGAAATTCATCCATTATCTGATTGTATTCTCTTGGTTTATCCAGTTGCAGCCAATGACCTGTCCCTGTAATCATTTTGTGTGGAAGGTTAGGCACAAGGTTGTGTACACTAAAAGGAGTTTCGTTGATCGATGTAATGACCGATAACTTTGGCCCATCGTAACGTTCCAACGCCGGTACGGGATTGTATTTGAAAAGTTCTTTGAAAACACCAACAACCGTTGCTTTGGGCGTATCGCGCAAATCCTGCATAACTTTCGCCAGCGTTGTTTCAGCCGAACCGGTCAAAATTTGACTCCAGTAACCTTCGACAACGTTTGAGTAGGCTTCGGATTCCAAAGCGCCAATATATTGTTGTACTTCTTCAATTGGCATTTGGGTTGAGTCGCCGGACGGATCGACCAGAAGCAACCCAGCTACTCGTTCAGGATAAACACCTGCATAAGCACCAGCAACACTGCCCCCCATACTATGACCAACCAGAATGAATCTCTCAATACCCAACTGATCGACAACCATCTGAACATCTTGAGCCATTGACTCAATCGCGTAATCACCATTCTCGGGTGATGACGACTGACCATGCCCCCGAAGGTCAAGTGCAATAGCCCGCCGCGTTGTTCGAATATGACTGAGTTGTGCAGACCATTGTTGCGTGTTTCCGGCCAGTGCGTGTACAAAGACCACCGGTAATGAGCCATCCCCACCATCATCGATGTAGACTTTGGATACTTTTTTCGACATTGTGTTTTCTCCTTTGTTTGTCTCAATTCAAATTTCATAGTTGATTGTTCTCATTGTATTAGCTATGAATGACATCTAGTGTCAGTCATTATTTTTGCTATAATCCAATGATATCTTTTGAATTTGGAGGAACAATGCGTGCAGACCGGCTTCTTTCATTAATGTTGTTGTTACAAAACCGCAGACAAATGACGGCAGAAGAGTTAGCCACTGAACTAGAAGTATCAAAACGAACAATTTATCGTGATATTGATGCTTTAAGTGTTGCCGGTGTGCCGGTCTACGCCAACGGAGGACCTGGCGGCGGTTATGCTTTGCTGGATAGTTATCGTACTACCCTTACCGGACTGAATGAAAATGAGATTCGAGCACTATTTATGTTGACCATCCCTGGCCCCATATCAGATTTAGGCGTGAGCCAGCAGCTTAAAGCCGCTATTCTTAAATTGACCAGTTTATTTGCCGACGATCACAATGAACATGCTAATTATCTCCGTCAACGTCTGCACTTGGATGCGGCAAGCTGGTTTCAAACAGATGAACCGGTACCTCACCTAAAAACCGTAAAAGAGGCAGTTTGGCAAGATTGTCAATTAGTACTTTCCTATCGCCGCAGTAACGGCGAGGTGAGTGAACGTACAATTTCACCTTATGGATTAGTGGCCAAAGCAAGTATTTGGTATCTGGTTGCTGTCACTGAACAAGGGATGCGCGTCTATCGGGTATCTCGAATTGAAGCTATTCAAATGACCCAAATGCATTTTACCCGCCCCCAAGATTTTGATTTAGCTGAGTTCTGGGTAGGTTGGGTGACCAGCTACAAGACCAGCTTGCCAAAATATCCGGTGACCCTGCGTATTGGCCCAGATTTGGTTCCAGTCTTGCCCTATATCTTAGGAAATGATGTTCGCGCGCTTGTTGAACAAGCCCAGCCCGATTCGGAAGGTTGGCGAATAGTAGATTATACCTTTGAAAGGATTGAAGAGGCCCAAACATATGTATTGGGAATGGGGGCATCAGTGGATGTCATTGCCCCTGAAGAGCTGCGGATTAGGGTATTGAAATTAGCCACAGATGTTGTGGCACATTATTCTCGTTGAGACGCTACCCGCTAACCATTTATTATCAGGTCAATTTTCCCTGATAATTGATATTAGAGTAAAAATCGGGCCTAATTCCCTTGTGTAAATTCGAACTTATCGAAATAAATCTTTCAATTAATTTGGAAACAATCATTTCCTGTAGAAAAATGCAACAGTAAACAAAATATATTGGTACTTTATATACAGATAGGTTGCTTACTATTTGACATCGGGAATTAAGCCAGGAAGATCAGGCAGCCGGGGGTGTGGAGGTGCGGAGCGGCGTAAATTCGCGGGGCGTCACGGACTGAAAAAAAAACTGGGGATTTCCGCGCTTCCGCCGGTCAGGACGACCGGCGGGAGTGTAGCGGAGTACCTCCACATCCTCGGCTGTCGGGTAGACGTCTATACCGTTGGGCGAGTTTTTTATTGGCGATTATGGGGAGGATAATTTGCCTGTATGGGCCTCTTGGTGGTTATTAAGGTCTTTACTTTTTGAGAAAATTTGCTATAATACTTGTTTCTGATGCGCTGGAAGTTGCATACTAATGTGGAGGACATTGCCATGAAAAAAGAAGACCTTGATTTTTTTAAGAATCTTTTGACAGATAGACTCGCTGAACTGCTCTCGCATGCCGACAGTACGGTTACCGGCATGACCAAACCCAAGGAGAATTTTGCAGATCCCACGGACCGGGCCTCCCACGAGGCAGAGAGAAGTTTTGAGCTTAGGATCCGGGACAGGGAACACAAATTGATCAAAAAGATCAAAAAGACATTGGTACGGATTGATAACGGTAGCTTTGGTCGTTGCGACAGCTGTGAAGAGGATATTTCCATTGCCCGTCTTAAGGCCAGGCCCGTGACCACCCAGTGTATTGACTGCAAGACCCGGGAAGAAGATATGGAAAAGGCCCTTGGTATTTAAGGTGCTAAATTGAAAGCGTGCACGTTTTTTTTAGGGCTATATTGTAATTCTTGATTGATCTTCATATACATTCAACTGCGTCAGACGGGTCACTGTCTCCCCGGCAGATACTTGAGCTGGCGCAGAAAAATAATATCAGGGCCATTGCCCTGACAGACCATGATTCTATTGCCGGTATCAAAGAGATCCATGCCGCCATTCATTCCTTTTCATTGGAGTTCATTACCGGAGTTGAGATTTCCTGTGATCCTCCTGAAGCCTTTAAGGCCCTTGGCAGTATTCATATGCTGGGATACGGGTTTTCCATTTATGACCGCAAGCTTAATGAAGTATTGAGTCGGGCTGTGGAAGAGCGGGAAAAACGGAATCCAAGGATAATCCAACGGCTTAACGACCTTGGTTTTGATATTTCAATGGCCGAAGTGGAAGAGCGGTTCGGGGCGGATCAGACCGGACGCCCCCACATTGCCGAGCTTCTGGTTGAAAAAGGATATGTCGCAAGTTTCAGGGAGGCCTTTGATCTGTATCTGGGCAAGAATAAGCCTGCCTATGTTGATAAGTATAAGATATCCTGCGTCGATGCCATTAAAATGATTTTGGATGCTGGCGGTTTGCCTGTATTGGCACATCCCGGACTTCTGGAATTTGATGACGTAAACGGGCTCGAATCCTTTGTGGATCAGCTTGCCCGGGACGGGCTGCAGGGGGTTGAGGTTTTTTATACGGATCATGACGAGGAACAGATAAAAACGCTTGTCGCTCTGGCAAAAAAGAAAAAGCTTCTGGTTACGGGCGGATCTGATTTTCACGGCGAATTCAACAAAGGGGTTGAGCTTGGGCGTGGAAAGGGGAATTTGAATGTCGGTCCATCCGTGTTTAAGGCGGTGACTGAACGGCTCACCGAGCTGAGGTCCCACCCCAGACAGGATCTTCTTGAGAATAACCTTCAATATCGGTTTGAAGACCCTTCCATTCTATCCAATGCCCTTTGTCACAGGTCGTATCTGAATGAGAACCAGAACAGCTGCGAGACGGACAATGAGCGTCTTGAGTTTTTAGGGGATGCTGTGCTGGGGCTCTGTGTGGGCCAAATGCTCATGGATGGCGATCCGTCTAAACAGGAGGGGGAGCTGTCCAAGCTTCGGTCGAACCTGGTCAGTGAGCCGGGACTGGCAAAGATGGCCAGGGTTATCGATCTGGGTCGGTTCATCAAGCTGGGCAAAGGAGAGTTTCTGTCCGGAGGCTGCGATAAAAATTCCATTCTGTCCGATACCTTTGAAGCTGTAATGGCTGCAGTTTATCTGGATGCCGGATTTGATAAGACCAAAACTATCCTCGGGGATCTGTTCGGCGGTCCTGTGAAAAGGACTCTGGTCTCCAGCAGAACCGTGGACTATAAGAGCGCCATCCAAGAATATGCCCAGGAGCACTATGGTACAACTCCTGAGTACGCTGTTGAGAAGGAGATGGGGCCTGATCATGATAAAATCTTTGAAATCAGTCTGCTTCTGGATACGATTAAGGCCATGGGAAAAGGTAAGACCAAGAAGGCGGCTGAGCAGGATGCCGCAAGAAACGCTCTGGCTCTTGTAGATCCTGCCCCCCAATAGGATACGGGATGACCGCGCCTTTGGTGATTCCCTACTTTATTCCCCACCAGGGGTGTCCCCACCAATGTATTTTCTGCAACCAATCCATTATTACGTCAAAATTCGGTAATGAGGCTGTCGGCGATCTTGATCGTGTGATTCAAAAATACCTGGCCTTTAAAGGCGACCGTTCCCGCGTGGAGCTGGCCTTCTTCGGGGGGAATTTTTTAGGGTTGCCGGTTCAGAAAATCAAGGCGTTGCTTGGCGGCGTTTCTCCCTATTTGGAAAAGGGCTTGATTCACGGTATTCGCTGCTCCACCCGTCCGGATACCATCACCGAAGAACGGCTGAATCTTGTGGCTCCTTATGGCCTAGGGTTAGTGGAACTGGGGGTCCAGTCTATGGACAACACGGTGCTTGGGTTGGCAGGCAGGGGGCATACCCGGGAAGATACAATTTCTGCTGTAAAACAGCTTCAGGATGCAGGTGTTCAGGTCGGTGTTCAGGTCATGGCCGGGCTTCCCGGGGATACACTGTCAACCGCCCTTGAAACTATTCGATTGCTTGCGGCTTTTAAGCCGGATCTCGCCAGGATTTATCCGGTTCTGGTTTTGGCTGGAAGTCGTTTGGCCCGCTGGTATGAGACCGGTCGTTATGCCCCTTTGGCTCTGGATCAGGCTGTGGGTCAGGTTAAGGAAATGGTCAAAATATTTAATGCGGCAGGGGTGCCTGTGGTCCGTATGGGTCTTCAGGCCAGTGAGATGATGGATGATGTCTCGCAGGTTCTTGCAGGTCCCTGGCATCCGGCATTCGGGCACCTGGTGTTCGCGGCACTGATGTTTGAGAAGGCCTGTGAACGGATTGACCGGCTCCTGGAAAAAGAAGCGGCAGACAGGGTTGTGTTGACAGTTCACCCCCGGTCCATTTCAAGGCTTCAGGGGGATAAAAAGTTAAATCTGGAAAAATTCAGCCGCCGCTATCCGGGCAGAATCTTCTCCATTCAAACCAGTGATAAAATAGGGCCGGATCAGGTTACGGCTACAACCCTTCCTTAAACAGGTCTTCAGACCCGGAAACCGTGTTGGGTTTTGGGGTGTACTCTGTGGGGATGGTACCTTCCCTGAAGCATTCGAAAATGGTTTTTTCACTTTCTTCAATGGGGAGAAGTCCGGTCTTGGCATCTATTTTTGCAAACACAATACCTTCAGGCACATTAAAGGTTCTGACAGGTTTCCCTTCAAGAGTGTTTTTCATGTACTCGAGCCAGACGGGGCTGGCTGCTCTGGAGCCGGTCTCACTCTTGCCAAGGGGGGCTTCCTGGTCAAGGCCTACCCAGACGCCGGTGGTGTATCTCGGGGTGTATCCCAGGAACCATGCATCAAAGAGGTTGTTGGTGGTACCTGTTTTGCCGGCAACCGGCCGTTTCAATGCTTTGACCCGACGGCCTGTCCCCGATTTGACTGCGCTTTCCAGGATGCTGGTCATGATATAGGCGGTGCTCATGTCAATGACTTTTTTCCGGACCAGTTTGGAGGATTCCAGCAGGTTGTTGTCCCTGTCGTAGATCTTGGTGATAAATACCGGTTCGATCAAATAGCCCAGGTTGGAAAACACTGAGTAGGCATTGACGATTTCTAAAAGAGACAGGCCTGAAGATCCCAGGGCAATGGATAGATCCCGGCTGATTTCAGACGTAATCCCAAGTCTCCCTGCATAATCAATCACATAATCAATACCAATATCCTGAAGTATTTTAATGGTAACAATATTTCTGGATTTGGCCAGGGCTTCCCTGAACAGGGTGGGGCCGAAAAATTTTTCTTTGTAGTTGCGTGGTTTCCAGACAAAATCGCGTTTCGTATCTTCAAATACCACCGGGGAATCAATGATGACGCTGGCCGCGGTGTAGCCCTTGTCTAGGGCTGCCGCGTAGAGGACGGGTTTAAAGGCTGAACCCGGCTGTCTCCGGGACTGGTAGGCCCGGTTGAACTGACTGTTTCTATAATCCCGGCCTCCGATCATGGTTTTGACATGGCCGGTTTCCGCTTCTATGCTTAGCAGGGCTGCTTGAGCAACGGGTTCCTGGTACAGCGCAAATTCAAACTCGTTGTCTTCCATGATTTCATTGAGTACTTCAACAAAAATAACATCCCCTGCCGTAAGCACCTTGGAAGGGGTTTTGACCTTGGTCTCGTAGTAGGCTACATTCGGGTCCGGTTTCCGTGCCCAGGTCATGGTGGCCAGACGGATGAGTCCCTGAAAATCTCCAACCCTTACCCGTGTGACCTTGTTTTCATCATCCACGGACAGGACAACACCTTGATAAATGCCGCCTTTCCGGGGAAGGCTTCCGTTCAGCGCTGCGGCAATATCCCTGCAAAATCCCTCTATCTGGAGGGCGGAAATGTTTTTCACAGGTCCCCGGTATCCGGTCCGTTTGTCCAGGTCGGCCAACCCGTTTTTAACCGCGGTTCTGGCAATTTTCTGGAGTTCGATATTTACGGCAGTATGGATATTGAGGCCCTGGTTGTAGAGTACATCCGGTCCGTATTTTTTTTCCACATATCTGCGGACATGTTCAGTGTAGCAGGGGACCCGTTCTATAAACCAGTTTTTCCTCGGTTTGATATCCAGCTTGGTATCAATAGCTTCGGTGACAGCCAGGTTTGAGATCATTCCCTCTTCCTTCATTCGGTTGAGGGTATAAATCTGGCGCTGCTTGGCCCGGTCCGGATATCTGAAGGGGCTGTAACGGCTGGGGGCTTGGGGGAGTCCTGCCAGCATGCTACATTCAGCCAGGGTCAGATCTTTGGCATGTTTGCCAAAATAGTTCTCAGATGCCGCTTCCACCCCATAGGCGCCATGGCCCAGATAGATCTGGTTCAGGTACAGGTACAGGATCTCATCTTTGGAGAATTTTTTTTCAATTCTGTACGCCAGCATGGCTTCCTTAACTTTCCGTTTGTAGGTCCGTTCAGGGGTGAGCAAAAATGATTTTGTGACCTGCTGGGTTATGGTTGAGCCGCCCTGCACGATGGTGCCGGCTTTAGCGTTTTTAATAAATGCACGAATGATGGACTGAACGTCGATCCCCGGGTGTTCCCGGAATCTGGAATCCTCTGCCGCTACAAAGGCATTGATCAGGTTGTCCGGCATGTCGGTCAAGGGGATGACAATTCGTCGTTCTTTATAAAATTCACCGATTTTTCTGCCGTCATCAGAATATACGTTGGTGACTGTGGCTGGCCTATAATCTTTCAAGGAGTTGATTTTCGGAAGATCCTGGCTCAAATAGAAAAAAAGCCCGGCAATTGCCGCGCATCCTAAAATGCCCAGTATCAGGGAGGAGATCATCGTCCATTTTATCAGAGAGAGGAGCAGGCTTTTCTCTTTTTTCTTAGCTCTTTTTTTCAGGACCTGGGAGCGGCTTTTTTTATTTGTCATAACACCCTGGAAAGTTATTCTATTTTGGATAAAAATTAACTGCTTTTACCAGATTACCCATCACTTGGCAATAGGCAGAAAAGGCAATGAACTGCTATTAAATCTAAGGGATGCGTCTTGTATCCGTACCGAATTTAAGGAAATCCATGCCGGGTGCTGGCTAAGTCCTCATAGATAGATGAATATATAAATTGACTTTTGGGGGCCAAACTATTAAATATAAAGGTTTTAATAACGAATTAGATTAAAGGACTACGGACCATCATGGTAGAACTTGATTTTGAAAAGACAAACGGGTTGATTCCTGCCATTGCCCAGGATGCTGAGACCGGAGAGGTACTGATGCTGGCTTATATGAACCAGGCATCTTTCAATGAAACCCTGGCTTCCGGAAAAGCCACTTACTACAGCCGCTCCAGAAACACCCTCTGGAAAAAAGGCGAAACCTCGGGGCATGTACAGCATGTCCGGGAAATCCGGGTAGACTGCGACCATGATACCGTTCTTTTGAAAGTTTCGCAGGTTGGCGGGGCAGCATGCCATAAGGGCTATAAAAGCTGTTTTTTTAAAATTGTAGAGAATAATGAGTTTAAAATTGTTGAAGAGCGGGTGTTTGACCCGGAAAAGGTGTACAAATAATGGAAAAAATATTGAAACTCGGTATCCCTAAAGGGAGCCTTCAGAATGCAACCATCAATCTGTTTAAACGGTCCGGCTGGAAAATTAACGTAGAGGGAAGAAGCTATTTTCCCGATATCAACGATGAAACCATTGAATGCGCCCTGTGCCGTGCCCAGGAAATGTCCATCAATGTGGAAAGCGGTATTATTGATGCTGGGTTAACAGGGCTTGACTGGGTGGCGGAGCATGAGTCCGACGTCCACGTGGTCAGCGATCTGATCTATTCAAAGGTCAGTGCCCGTCCTGCCAGGTGGATTATTGCAGTGGCCAGTGATTCTCCCATTCAGACCCTGGAAGATCTCGAAGGCAAGACCATTTCAACCGAACTGGTCAAGTTTACCAAACGTTTTTTCAAAGAACGGAACATCAATGTAAACGTAAAATTCTCCTGGGGTGCCACCGAGGCCAAAATTGTTTCCGGGCTTGCCGATGCCATTGTAGAGATCACGGAAACCGAAAGCACAATCCGGGCTCATAATTTAAAAGTCATCCACGTCGTCATGGAGACCAATACCCAGCTCATTGCCAACAAAAAGGCCTGGGAAAATCCCAAGAAACGGGAGAAAATTGAGCAGATTTCCATGCTCCTTAAGGCTGCTCTTTTGGCGGGTAAACTGGTGGGTATTAAATTGAATGTACCTGAAGCTAAGCTTGACGCTGTTGTTGATCTGCTGCCCAGCCTTAACGGCCCCACCGTTGCCTCATTGTATCAGTCAGACTGGTTTTCAGTGGAAACGATTATTGAAAACGCTCTGGTCAGGGACCTGATCCCCAAACTGCTCAAAGAGGGTGCCGAAGGTATTATTGAATATTCTCTGAACAAGGTGATTTAATATGACGGTGGCCAGGAGATGTGAAAAGATAACCCCATTCATTGTTATGGACGTTCTGGAGAAGATTCACAAGATGGAGGCCCGGGGCATTGATGTGATTCATATGGAGATCGGCGAACCCGATTTCAATGTGCCAGAATGCGTGAATCGGGTCAGTGTGGAGGCCTTTAGCCGGAACGAGACATCTTATACCCACAGTCTTGGGGATATTCGTCTGAGGGAGGCTATCAGCGATTATCACAGTCGGACTTACGGTACTCAGGTTGATCCGGGCCAGATCCTGGTGACCTCGGGGACATCTCCGGCCATGCTGTTGCTCTTTTCCGCCCTGGTGAATCCCGGGGATGAGATTATCATATCTGATCCCCACTATGCCTGTTACGCTAATTTTATCCACTATGTTCAGGGGGTTCCCGTAACGGTAAAGGTGACTGAAGAAGAGGGTTTTGTCTATACCCCGGATGCCATCAGAGAGAAGATCACTCCCAAAACAAAGGCGATATTCATCAATTCTCCATCCAATCCCACCGGGAATGTTATCCCTAAGGAGAGGATGGAAGAAATCGTGGCTGTGGCTGAAGAACACGGACTTTATATTATTTCGGATGAGATTTACCACGGCCTGACCTATGAGGGTAAGGATCATTCCATTTTTGAATTTACGGACCGGGCGTTTGTGCTCAACGGCTTTTCCAAGCTGTTTGCCATGACAGGCTTGCGTCTGGGATATCTGATTGCGCCGCAGGCGTTTATCCGTCCCCTTCAGGTATTGCAACAGAACTTTTTTATCTGTGCCAACTCCGTGATCCAGCTGGCCGGGGCTGCTGCCCTGACCGATGCTGCAAAAGAGACGGAGCTCATGCGCAAGACCTATAATGAGCGCCGAAAATTTGTGGTGAAACGCTTAAAGGAGATGGGGCTGGGGATAACAGTGGAACCCAC
>PIVQ01000770.1 GCA_003354055.1 Desulfobacteraceae bacterium
GTCCTCCCAAGTGTTGTTGAGGAATTCAATCTCTTTTTTCAGGGTCGCGTCATCAATGTCCCTGGCCTGGGTTCTGAAAATATAGCCAAAGTTGTTTTTTCGTATGGGCAACAGCATGTCTTTGAGGCGGTTTCGTTCTGTTTCATCGCCGATCCGTTTGGATATTCCGATATGGTCCACCGTGGGCATGAGCACCATGTAGCGACCGGCCAGAGAAATATGGGTGGTAACCCTGGGGCCTTTGCTGCCGATGGAGGATTTGGCCACCTGGACCATGACCTCCTGGCCTTCGGTGAGCAGATCTTCAATGGCGCATTCAGGAGCAACCCGTGATTTCCAGGAGCCGGATTCTTTTTCCCGCTCTTCCTCATCGGGCTCTTCCTGGTCGTTGTCCGTGTCCTGCTCTATTTTTTGACAGAGCTTATGACTTGCCGTGTCCAGTACGTCATCCACATAGATAAAGGCGGCCTGGTCAAAGCCGATATCCACAAAGGCGGCCTGCATACCGGGCAATACCCGCTGGACACGTCCCTTATAGATATTGCCGGCAATACTGGTTTCATCTTTTCGTTCAATAAAGACTTCCACAATAGTGCCGTTTTCAAGCAGGGCAACCCGGGTTTCATGGGGGGCTGAATTTACAACAAGCTCTTTTAACATTCCGTTATCCTAATCTTCAATTGGTCTTAAGTTTTTTTATTCTTGCGGTCAGGATATTGTCCTCGTCAAGGTTAAAGCCCTTGGCCAGGATTTCTGTGGGCCTGATAGTCCGTTCATTGTACTTTGTCAAAACCATTTCAAGGCAGGTCGGATTTTTTACCCGGACAGATGCAAGGGATTTTCGTATATCTGTTCTTCTAACTTTGCCTTTTTTACTGATATCTTCAACAATAAATTCACTAAGGCTGCAAAATTTATCCATCTTGGCCTGATCCAGGCAGGGGGACGAGAAGCTGATCTCATAAGCCGTGCTGTCACTTTGGCGTGATTTTAAATGTAGGGTGCAGTCAAAGACAGATAACCCTTCAGGAAGCTGGGCATCCAGAACTTCTTTAACTTCCCTGGGTTTCAATCCCATTTCAAGATAGATGAACATGGTCTCGTCTTCACTTTCCATCCCCAGGGGCAGGGCATTGTCAAAGGACATGCGCATGGACGGGTTGAACCCTTTGGAGTATTTCACCGTAAGGCCGGCCCGCTTGACGGCCCGCTGGAAAATGGTGGCCATTTCAAGATGGCCGAAGAGTCTGGCATCCCCGAGTTTGGAAAATTTCACATCATACTTCATGAATGCCTCATCCGGCAGTGATGCAGGAGATGTTTTCTTTGCGGCAGACTGGGCTGTGCCTGACGTTTGATCATGAACAACGGGTTGGATCTGTTCAAAGTCACAGATGCCGCAGCCGGTGCAGTCCGCTTCCCTGCAGTCCGGGGTCTGGGCCATATCCTGGGCGTTTTTGAATTCCTTTTCAAAGAATTCGTTTGAAACTCCTGAATCAATATGGTCCCAGGGCAGAGGCTCATCCGCCTTTCGTTCTCTTGCGGTATAAAAGACCGGATCAATGTTGGTCGCCTCAAAGGCCTGCTGCCAAAGGGCAAAATTAAAGTGATCACTCCATCCGTCCAGGCGGCATCCAAGCTCATAGGCTTTAACCAGGAGAGCTGACAATTTTCTGTCACCTCTTGCCCATACCCCTTCAAGCTGGCTCATATTAGGATCCTGCCATTTGAGCTTGACCTTGCGGTGACGAAGATTGTCTTTCAGGTACTGGAGTTTTTCTTTTGTTTGGTCAAGGGTCATCTGGGCATGACGCTGGAACGGTGTATGTGCCTTGGGAATAAAGCAGGTGGTGGAGACATTGATCATCTGTCTTCCCTTGGCATGAGCCGCGGCCAGCCGTTCGGACAGATGGGCAATACCCTCGACATCTGCCATTTCCTCAAAGGGAAGGCCCATCATGAAGTATAACTTTATATTTTTCCAACCCAGTGCCAGGGCATTCTCAACCGTGGCGTTAATGCTCTCCTCGGTGAGGTTTTTATTGATGATGTCCCGCAGACGCTGGGTTCCGGCTTCAGGGGCAATTGTGAACCCTGTTTTACGGACGGTCTTGATCAGCTCCATCAGTTCCGGGGTCAGTCTCTCCGCCCGGATGGAGGGAAGTGATATGGCGTTGCACTGCCCCTGGCTCAGGGCAAGCAGTTCCTGCATCAGAGTGGCCAGGTTGGAGTAATCCCCGGTACTCAGAGACAAAAGGGAAATGTCCGAATATCCGGTGGATTTCAGGGACCTTCTGGTGATCTCCATGAGATCCTCAAGGGAGCGTTCCCTCACCGGCCGGTAAATCATGCCGGCCTGGCAGAACCTACACCCTCTGGAGCATCCCCGGGCAATCTCAAGGCGCAGCCGGTCATGGACCGGTTTGGCATAGGGCACAATGGGGTCAATGGGGAAATTGTCTATGGTCAGTTCCGGCAGAATGGCCCGTTTCACCCGTGTATAATCATCGTGAACCGGTGTCAGGGTCTGAATCCCTTCCTCATCCCACTCGGGCGTGAAGAAATAGGGAACATAGACGCCCTGGATTTTGGAAAGTGCTCTGAGCAGGTTTGTCTTTTTTCCGTCACCCTCCCGCTTGAAGGCCAGGACAGTGTCCGCAATTTCAACGATGCTTTCTTCTCCGTCACCGATTACAAAGGCATCAAAGAAATCAGCCAGGGGCTCCGGATTAAAGGCGCAGGGGCCGCCGGCAATGATCAGAGGAAAGCTGTCATCCCTCTTGTTCGCATAAAAGGGGATGCCGGAAAGATCGAACAATGTCAGGATATTGGTAAAGTTCAGTTCATACAGCAGGCTGATCCCGACGACATCAAAGTCGGTTAGAGGGGTCCGGGTTTCCATGGACAGGCAGGGGACCTGCTTTTCTCTCATCAGGGCTTCCATATCCGGGGCCGGGGTAAAGAAGCGTTCCGCTGCTATATCCGCTCTTTTGTTAAGGATGGAGTAAAGAATCTGGATACCGAAATGGGAGGTACCGATTTCATAAAGGTCGGGAAAGGCCAGGGCAAAGGTAAGGTCCACCTGGTTGTGGTCCTTTTTTACCGCATTTATTTCACTGCCTGCATATCGGGTAGGTGTCTGGACCCGGGCAAGGATATCTTGATAATTTTGCTCATGCATGATACTGATTTTATAAATTATTTTAACCTTAAATAGTTGTTTGGTTTCGGACAATATAAAATCATTAAATATATAATTTATTTATGGAAAACGCAATGAAAAGAAGAAAGCTCGATGTTTTATTAGGCCTTGATGCCTCCCCGGGACAGGTACGTGTTAACGGTTGGGTCAGAACCAAAAGGGATTCAAAGGAATTCTGCTTTTTGGAGATCAATGACGG
>PIVQ01001607.1 GCA_003354055.1 Desulfobacteraceae bacterium
TTGATATGCCATACTTTATGTATGTCCTACCTAATAATATCGTTGTGTGATAGTTTAGTAACGGCTTTTTATACCTATTGCTAAGCGTAATATAAGATCTCTAAATCCAGTCCTATAACCGCTCAAATAAACTAGGCATGTAATCCTAAGTGACACACAGTACCTAATGCTAATGAATACACTTAAGCGCTATAGACTTATGATACCAACCAGTAAAGTAGGCCATTAGCTTTATAAAACTCGAAACAGTAAAGCAATCTATACCTCGAGAGCAAACAACCTTAAAAGCAAACAGTATAAACTTATGCGCTACTAGGGCGTGTTGACCTTTCCTGATTAGCTTTGCGGCAGACTGTTTGGTATTTAGGCAAGGCAGAGTCTATGGTGTGTGGTTATTCCCCATAAATAGGCGATAACGCAGCATAAATGCTCCTTGGGACGATTTACTCTTTGTAACTCGGTTTTGCCCTTGGATAGAACAAATTTCAATCGACAAAGGTCAACAAGCTCTGAGTATAAGGGCTTTTTATCCTAGTATTAAAAAAGCGAGCCTAAGCTCGCTTTGTATAAAAACTAACTAATTAACCTGAGATCTGCTTAAGCGATAACTAATACATTAAGCTCTACGTCAGTTAAATTAAGGTGTGGCTTATTTTCTTTAAAGCAATAAGCCACCAATCCAGCCACTAAATTCAACATAAAGCCGTTCATACTCCGATGTCTCGAATGTTCAATGAAGGATATATTCTTGAGTTGGTCATTAATTGTTTCGATTATAAAACGCTTTGAAAGCATCGCTCTATCCCATAATGACATCGCTTTTGC
>PIVQ01001608.1 GCA_003354055.1 Desulfobacteraceae bacterium
GATCATCCTCTCAGACCAGCTAACCATCGCAGTCTTGGTAGGCCGTTACCCCACCAACAAACTAATGGTCCGCAGACTCATCTCCAAACAATTGCTTTCAAGAAGAGGCAATCTTTCATTAACTCACCTATGTGAATCAACTTTATCCGGTATTAGCTGCCCTTTCGAACAGTTATTCCAGGCTTGAAGGTAGATTATCTACGTGTTACTCACCCGTGCGCCACTCTACTCAGGATTGCAAGCAATCCCTTTCTCGTTCGACTTGCATGTGTTAAGCACGCCGCCATCGTTCATTCTGAGCCAGGATCAAACTCTCCAGTTATAATCCTTACTATAAACTTTTTAAGGTCATACACTCTGTTCTACAACAAAGCTGAGACCCGCTCATTTCTTCTTCACTGACCAATTTTCAAAGATCAAAAAAAATCTCCCCGGTTGAAGCCCCAAGTGGGTTCCCCCGTGAAGACCGAGCCAATATGCATGTTTTTTTCACTCCTGTCAAACACTTTTTAAATATTTCTTAAATTTTTTATTTTGACCCCTCTCCTTTTTTAATAATTGTCCCTTGAATGCGCTCGCCTTACCTTCTATAGTAGAAGGGTTTTCTATTGAACAAACCCATTGGAATCCAAAGGAAAATTTGAAATGACCGTGATTGATCTGAGAAGTGATACTGTTACCCGCCCCACCCCTGAAATGAAAGCGGCCATGATGGCAGCGACCGTGGGAGACGATGTATATGGTGAAGATCCCACTATAAATATTCTGGAAGAAAAGACTTCAAAACTTACCGGCAAAGAGGCTGCCCTGTATTGTCCCTCAGGC
>PIVQ01001609.1 GCA_003354055.1 Desulfobacteraceae bacterium
TAATGAAATTTTCAAAGAACTTCAAATTTTAAAAAAAACACTACTATTGCGAGGAGGATTTTATGTACATACGTTTTCGCACCACCGAAATTGTTGTGCAATGCACTCGTGAAGGCCCGAGAAATTGAATCGCCATTTTCCCGAACAAGCCGTCGCCTTTCCGTGTTCGGGTTTTCAAGTTGAATTTTGAAGCTGCTGGAACCCGGGTAGTACAAAAGCGAGAGAAATTTGCCGACTATTAAATTTTGACTCGCCAGAAAAAAATTATTAATTCTGTCGGAGAAGTCAACTGATTGGAGTTGACGGACAAAAATGTCAAACAACGTGGAAAGTTGCGCTGCGTGATGCCCGTCGTTTTCATGAAGCGTCACCCCTCGAGGTCCACTGTGGATTCATGAATAACGCATTTTCATTTCACGGATTTGCCCAAAAATCGAGGTTTTTCAGCACGTACGTCACAATGAGTGCTCGGATTTTTTTAAAACAACGTGATTATTTCCAAAATCAAGCAACACGACTTCTGCAACTGTTAGATTTTCCCCAACTCCCCCCAGAAGCTCAGAATAAAAATCATGTTTTTTTCACATTGATCTCGCTTATTTCCAAAACAAAAGCCGACCACTCAAGTCTGTTTTCACCAACTTCTTGACAAACTGTACGCCGATCATTGTGGTGACATTCGAGGCTGTCAACTTTGTAGTCGTCTCAAACGAGCCTCTAAACCAAAAATGTACATATAATTGTCCTCGCAATAGTAGATTCGAGATACGTCAAGCTTTTTGGTTGGTTTGGTTGGTTTGATAGGTCGTTAATTTGCATTTCCC
>PIVQ01000116.1 GCA_003354055.1 Desulfobacteraceae bacterium
GAGAACCCGGTAGTCATCGCAGACATTATCTGGGGTATTTTTTCAGGCATGGTCCTTCTGGCGGAAAACGAACCCATGCTGAACACCAGAAAAGACTTTGTAAAAATGGCTCTGGAAACCGCCCTGGATACGCTTCACCGGGGTATTAATCCTGTGGTCTGAAACCAGCCCGGAATCATTTTTCAGAATAACTATACGGATTCACTCATCAGGGCCATCATCTTATCCTTCACTCCTGCCGTAACCGCTGCCCTGTCATGGCCGTTCTTCAACCGTGCCCCAAGCAGTTCCCCTACCCTGGCCGCATGATCCATTACATCTTTTTGTTTACAGACATCCGGGATCATATCCGGGGTAATCTTTACCCCTTCACCGTGGATCATGCAGGGAATCCCCACCTGGCAGGTTTCCCCATATCCGCAGGAATAACAGGACGCAGCGCCCTGACCGGCCACCTTATCCACAGTTTCAATGAAATTATACATGAGGAATTTTTCAAGTCCATCAGCAGGGGCCTGGCCGTTGGTACCGCCGACGCCGACAGTAACAGCCAGCTTGCCCCAGAGCAAATTCCCTGCCTGATGACGGAACTGAAAAAAACGCTCCAAAAAGGCATGGGTAATCACATTGAGGGTGGAATAGTAATTGGGAGCACCGATCACATAGGCATCTGCCTCAAGAATCTTTTCCCGCAAGGGTGCCAGATCATCGTCCAGTTTGCAAACATTATCATTCACACATCCCAAACAGGCAATACACCCGGAAATCGTCTTTCCCCGCAATGAAATAATCTCCACATCCATGCCTGTATGGTCAAGCACCTGTTTTACCAGGGCGTGAACACCGGACTTACCTTCTTTTCTCGGACTTCCTGAAATACCAAGGACTTTCATATGTTTTCTCCTTTGTGTGGGGTTATAGCGATTCTCAAAATTATATTCCGATTCAAGATTCTCCAGCACCACGGATTGAACCAGCAAATAACGCTACCGGTACAGTCTTGAATCGCTTTGTTGTTGTGCTGCACTCCTGGTCATAACGGAACATATTTTTGTTATTTGCTATAGTTTACCAGTCTTGCCCTTGATGGGCTTATGATGGTTTATACACAGCAGGAGGGGGTGGGGTCTGTAGCAGGTGTTACAAGGGGGGAAAAAATTTCTCTGAGGTTTGCTGACGCTGGTGGGTGATTCGGACAGGCCGAGCCGGTGACGGCTGTCTGCAACTTAAATCCCGGAACATTTGGCACAATCAGGCAGTACTCAACCGGGGCAGGATCAATTGTTTGTCCCGGAGGACGATTTTTCCGGCGTCCTTGAGGGCTTTCATTGCCCGGGTGATGGAGACCCTGTGAGCACCGGTGAGAAAGCTTAGGTCTTCATGGGTCAGAGGGAAGCGGATCACATGACCCTGTTTCCCGGGTTTTCCATGTTCCCGTGCCACATTGGACAAGACCCGGAAGAGGCGATCCTCGATACTGGGGGTGGCAAGGGAGCCGACCCGGCTGCTGAGCTGATCGATCTGATGGCTCAGGGTTTTGATGATCCGAAGACCGATGGTGGGATGGGCCAGAACCACCTGCTCAAACTGGGCCCGGGTAAAGCCGCAGGTCATGGTATCTTCCATACAAACGGCAGAGACCGGATAGATTCCCTCTTCGGCAAACATGTTTTCCCCGGCAAAATCCCCGGCCTTTCTCATATCCAAAGTAACCTGGGAGCCGTCCTCAAAAACCTTGTCCATACGGATCCGGCCGGTCTTGATCAGGAACATTTCATCTGCAGGATCCCCCTGGCGGAATAGCAGACTTCCCTTTTCAAGCTGCTGCCGTTTGGCATCATGACTCAGGGGTGCGAGTTCGTCCTGTTCAAGATCCTGAAATATCCACAGATCTCCGAGGCAGACAGGTGATAGATCAGCATTCTTACCGGCCATTTCTTGACAAAGACAGGTCATGAACATTTCCTTTAAAGTAGGTTAGGAATCGTTACAAAATAACTTGTTCTAAATTGCTTCCAAAACCCCTTAAAAGACTGGGTATTTTGAAAACAAAAGATCAAGTAATTTTGGAGCCGATCCTTAAGTAAATGGCGTCAGGATACACGATCCTGAAACACCCTTCTGTAGCAATTGCTACACCATGATGAAAACTGTCTTTCCTAAACTACTCTTTTTCTTTCATTTGGTCCACGGCAGGTTCCCGGGTTTCCCAAAAAACGCCTTTTTCACAGGCTTCCCTTAATAACCGCTGGTAAAGCGATTCAAGTATTCCACCGGAAAAATAAGGATCCATATAGGCCTTAACTTCATCATACGTCACCTTCAGCTTCCGGTAGGATGAATGGTGGTCATTGGTGCACAGATTCTGAATCAACGGCATGAGTTTGTCGGCAGACTTAACAATCCTGGACTCTAAAGACTCTTGTTTAATGTACTCATCGAACAATGCCTTAAGGCTTCCTGCAACAGGTGACGGTAATTTGGAAAACAATGTGTCTGCAGCCTTGAGTTCTTTTTCTTCCTTATCGGTGGTATCCCCCCGGTAGGGGTTGGTATCACCGGCATAGATCTCTGGCAAGTCATGAATCAGTGCCATTTTCAGAGCCTTTGCACTATCAATGTCCTCAAATTCATTTTCAAGAAGGATGAAAAACACAGCAAGATGCCAGGAGTGTTCAGCATCGCTTTCCCCTCTTCCCTTTTCAGTTGTCCGGCAGGTCCTCTCACACGTTTTGAATGTTTCAATTTCCTTCATAAAACCAAGCACGGATTCATTCGCTGATTCATTCGACATTGGACACCTCCTCGTGGATACAAGTGGATAAAAAGAAACTAAATAGATTAACAGGAATACAATGTCAATTTAAATAAATGGGCTTTAGCCTTGCGTTTGCAGCGTTACCCAGGAAACTTCACACTCTCCGTTTTTAGCAGAGATGTAGGCAACACCGTCTGAAATTGTAATGGAAAGATCCATGGTCCGTTTCGTAAGTTCTGTCAATGCCTGGATATCTTTCCAGGGAAACCGGAATACCGATGCGGAAAGATCATTGAACCGTTCCTGTTCCTTAGTCCACCATCCGTCTGCCTTAAAGTTAAAGGCATAGACCTTCACTTCAGGTGAAAGCCGGCAGGCCTTTTTGATCCTGTCAAAGGAGGGTTCGCCTATATCAATCCACAGGGATAATCGGTCATCCAGGGTCCGTGCCCAGATATCCGGTTCCTCAACGGCACTCAGCCCTTTTGTGAAGGAAAGATATTCACCGGCATTCATGCAGAAGGCCATTACCCTTGCCATCATCCGTTCCCGTGTTTCAGACGGATGCTGGGCAATGGTTAAATTAAGGGTATCATAATGATCCCGGTCAATATCCGCCAATGTAATTTTAATTTTAAAAATGGTTGGTTTTAATGCCACAAATATTCCTTTTACAGGTTGTTTCAGTCAATTTAGGTAATGGATAGCATACCACACCTGCCACATCCAGACCATATGCTTGAGTTCAGGTCACCCGGTTGACATGAAACGAAGGCCGGGCTATATAGCCCCCACTACACAGGGGGAATGCAGTAACTCCCAATACTCTATTTCAATGAAGGTCGACACATGACTGAAACCAACTCTAAAATTCTGTTTCAATCCGTTTCAGCCCTGGCAGGGGCAATTCAAGCCGGAGAACTTTCATCCCGGGAGGCTGTTGATGCCCATCTCAACCGGATAAGCCAGGTTAATCCGGAACTGAATGCAGTGGTTCAACTCACAGCATATGAGGCCCGGGCCCAGGCCGCAGAAGCGGACAGGGCAGTTGAAATGGGAAAGATTTCAGGTCCCATTCACGGGGTGCCCATGACCATCAAAGATTCGTTTGATACGGCAGGTATCGTTTCAACAGGGGGGACCCTTGGCAGAAAGGGATTTGTCCCGGACAAGAGCGCAACCGTGGTCACCCGGCTGCAAGAGGCCGGCGCCATACTCCTGGGTAAAACAAACACTTCGGAGTTCACCTTGACCTATGATACGGACAACCTTATCTACGGCAGAACAAACAATCCCTTTGACCTGTCCCGGATACCCGGCGGCAGCAGCGGGGGCGGGGCTGCCATTGTTGCAGCAGGGGGTTCGCCCTTTGACATCGGCAGTGATTACGGCGGAAGCTTAAGATTTCCGGCCCATTGCTGCGGGCTTGCAACCATTAAGCCCACATCAGGCAGGGTGCCCCGCACCGGGCACATCCTTCCATTTGGCGGATTGCTGGATGCCTTTCAGCAAATAGGACCTCTGGCCAGGCGTGTTGACGATCTCTCCCTGCTTTACCGAATCATTTCCGGACCGGACGGCATCGATCCCTCAATTATCCCCATGCCGCTGGGAGATCCAGGTGCCGTTGATTTAAAAACCTTAAGGATCTCCTTTCATACGAATAATGGGATTATTGCGGCAGCATCAAACATTGATCAGGCAGTCAGAAAGGCTGCAGCCAGACTTGAAGAAGACGGGTTCGACGTTCAGGAAACCCGGCCGAAGGATATTGAGGTTTCCCACGATCTTGCAATGGCACTATGGGCTGCCGACGGCGGGGCCTCAATTAAGAGACTGCTGAAAGAGGCAGGCACCATTGAACATACCATTCCCTGGTTAGGCCTTGCCCCCGGCATTGAACCTGCCGCACTTGATGCCCTTCTCATTAAATGGTACGGCTTTCGGAGCACCATGCTGTCGTTTTTCAATAATTTTGATCTTATCTTATGCCCGGTGAATGCCTATGAAGCCCCGAAGATTGGATCACTGGGCCAGGATAACTTAAGTGCCTTCAGCTATACCTCGGCCTTTAACCTGACAGGGTGGCCCGCTGCCGTCATCCGGGGAGGCACCACATCTAACGGCCTTCCTATCGGCCTTCAAATCGTTGCTCCGCCATGGAGGGAAGATATGGCCCTTGCAATGGCAAAATATCTTGAAACAGCATTTGGAGAGTTCGACGGTCCCGGCGATTAAGATTGCTCGCCTGATTTTTGACGGCCGACCCATATCCTGCCGCAAAAAAGGTATACGGATATGGCCCCAAGAATCAGATACCCGAACATCAGGACATTCTTTGTTTTAAAGATATAGGCCAGAGCAACAATAATTGAGGCGGAAATCAAAAAGAATACCGGTTTGGGGATCTCCTTGAGAATCACCCTGCCAAAATGGGCAAACCGGATATGGCTGATCATCAGCCCCGTGGAGATCGCCGTAAAACCCCATAACACCGCAGGGGGTGATACAAGGGAAGCCCCAAGCACAATCAATGCACCGGCAGGGCTTGGGAATCCGTTAAATATGCCGGTGGGAAGATCTGTCCGTTTTTTATCCACCGTGACAAAGCGGATAAGACGGAATGCCACCCCCGCAATAAAGATCACCGCAAAAAACCAGGCTGCGGCACCGCCTTTTTCAACCACCACATAGGCAGGGGCCAGTCCGAAACTTACAAAATCTGCAATATCATCCAGGTAGGGACCGTATTTGGTTCCCCCGTGCTTCATTGCCATACGGCCGTCAAACAGATCGAACAACTGCCCCATAATAATGATACAGATGGCCCAGGCAAAAGAATGATGATAGGTAAGGACAAGGGCAATTACGCCGCAGCAGAAGTTCAGCATGGACAGGATATCTGCATAGAGACGGTTAGGGATGAATTTAAACATCATGGAGGCAGCTGATAGTATAATACAGCCCATAAGCACGCCGTCCGCAATGTTCAGGATATCAGGATTTGCATCAACCAGAGCACAAAAAATCACCAGGGCAAAACAGATGATGGCCTTGATTTTCCCAAAGTTATTGGCCGCCCCTGAAATATTCATCCAGGTCAGAATCCTCCGGGCAAAGAACTGTCCCAAAAGCTCTATCGTAACAAGGATCCAAACCAGTTCCACGGATAAAATTCCCGTGTAGGCAAATCCGATCATGGGCGGAAGATAGGTCAGTTTATCACACATGGGGTCCAGCCATTCTCCCCATCTGGACACCAGATTACACTCCCTTGCCACAATACCGTCAGCTCCGTCAAGGATGGCGGCAAAGGTAAATATGAATATGGAAAGGGATTGATAGGGCGTATAAAAGTAAAGAACAAAACCAAGAGCCGCCAAGGCGGTCCGCCAATAGCAAATTGCATTTGGAAACATCAGCCACTGATGTGAAAAAATAAAATCCTGCATAGACTGTTTTTTAACCACCTGGGCAAACCATAAAAAAAACAACGTCCCTATGGCACCGGATGCAGAAATAACCAAAAGTCTTTCCATTATTCAACCTCGAATTGCTCAATCATTATGTATGGTAAAATCCATTATCATCTACTTTCAATTCAAGGGTATGTATCATTTTCGCCCTGATTCGTCCATAATTTGGCGATTTTAACAATTGCACGCTGAAAAACATTAAAATTTAAGGGTTTCCCCGATTGCTTTTCAAATCAAAATTTACTATGGCTTGATTATCGTATCTTTTTCTCCCGTGCAGTGAATGTAAATCAAACTTAATTTTCCTAAAGGTACCTTTCTGAATATATTCTAAAACCCAAAGGAGGAAAGTCCGTTAAAGAAACAACTGCAAACATTTTTTGATAACGCATCTGCCTAAACCAGGAGGTCCACATGAAAAAAATCATTACAGGCATTTCACTTTTTGTATTCATTCTACTGCTGCCGGGCGGTATTCTTGCCCAGACCAAGGGAGTTGTGCCGGGGAAAAACTGCCCCACAATTGTTCAAAATCTAAGGGAACTTCTCAGGGACACCCCCCGATTGTCGGAGCAGATTGAAACCGCATTGCAGCAGCAGGAAAAAGGGGCTGCCTGGTATGGAAAGGACATGGACTATTTTGTCCGGTTTTTTGAAGAATGGCTGGTATACAATCCGGTACCGGCTGATCCGTCCAAGTATATCGTCCCCTTTGATGCGCTTGCCAATTCTCCGGCCGGGGATATATTATTCAACAATAATATCTTCAGTTCATGGTTTATTGCATTTCTGGATGCCCGGGGCGAGTATCTTGGCACCGAAGCATCTGCCCGGACCATGTTCCAGTGGATGAAGACACCGGAAATAAAAATGTCGGACTTTATCGTTCCCAAAAGTGGGTTTCTGACATTCAACGACTTCTTCCTGCGTGACCTTAAGGAAGGGGCACGCCCTCTGAGCGGCAAAGGAGATCCTTCCGTCATAGTATCCCCTGCCGACGGTATGGCCTGTCAGATTTATGCGAATAATCTGGATGAGAGCTTTAAAATAAAGCGGGATGAAATAAACATCCGCCAGGCACTGAACAACAGCCCCTATGCGGAAAAATTTGTCGGCGGCCCTGTTCTTGACATCCTGCTGTGGTTCACGGATTACCACAAGTTCCATTCCCCTGTAACCGGCACTATGGTTGAAGTAAAAGAATATGCAGGATCCTATAACTACAACTTCAACGATGTGAACTGGTACAAGCAACTGGCCAAACACAAACGCACCTCATATATTTTTAAGACGGAAAACTTAGGGCATGTTGCAATGATCCCCGTGGGATTCTGGGGGGTGGGATCCATTGTTACCGACCCTAAAATCACCCCCGGATATAGCATAAAAAAAGGCGAATATATCGGCAGATTCGGTTATGGCGGCTCTTCCATCCTCCTGGTCTTTGAACCGGGAAAAATAAACTACTCACAATGCTTCCCGGTTTTCAACAGCGGCGACGGCGGCATTCCGGTCCAGATTAAAAACCAGATCGGGTTTGCAGCAAAATGATTTATCCGTGCTGACGAACGGGGGACTTCACCTGACAAATGATTCCAGAACCGTGGCAGACCGATAATTCCCGACACGGCCAGCTATTCATCACTTTCTCACCAGTACGAGTCAGTTAAATTAATACCTTTAATTAGGAGAAAAAACATGGCATTCAAAGGTAAAAAGTACAAGTATGTAAAAACCCAGGTATGGAATTCAGTTGATACCAATTTCAACTATCCTGAGCTGGCTACAGACAGTCCGGATCCGGTTACGGATAAACCCAACGTGGGGATTTGCTTTTCAGGAGGCGGAACACGGGCAGCCAGCGCCACCCATGGGCAGCTACGGGCATTAAGCAACCTTGGGCTGCTGGACAATGTGCGATACATCTCCTGTGTGTCCGGCAGTGCCTGGACCTGTGTTCCCTTTACCTATCTTCCCGATCACTGGGATGACGATCATTTTTTCGGCACGGCCATGGATCCCGGCAACTTAACCCAGACGTTTTTAGAAAATATCAACAAACGCAATTATCTATACACTGTGACACACGCCGGCATCATAGCTAATATCGTAAAGCACTGGATTAAATTTGCCGGGGATGAAACCTTTTCAAGAGCGATTGGAGATATCTTTCTGGATCATTTCGGGCTTCATTCCCTAAAACATTTTTTTGCCTATACACAAAATCATGTGGACCGTATCCTGGAAAACAACCCTGATGCGCACCAAAAGGATTTCTATACCGTACGGGAAAACCGCCCCTTTCTGATTACCTGCGGCGCACTTTTAAGACCAGGACCGACAGACGCACTTTTTGAAATGACCCCGTGGTACAGCGGTATCAGCCAGTTGTATAAAGGTTTCGGGTCAAAAAAACAAAATATCGGCGGCGGATTTATCGAATCCTTTGCACTGGATTCGGATGCTCCGGACAATTATGGGCCTGGTGATGATTCTGCAGTGGTACGCCTGGGTAGACGGCGATACAGATTTACCCTTTCCGATATGATCGGCACCACTGGTGCTGCACCTGCAGAAGTACTCGATAGTATAGGGTTTGACGGTCTCGGGTTCCCGGAGTTTAAGTACTGGCCTGTGAGTTGTGCTGATGATCAACCTTTAAAATCAAAAGAATATGAATTCGGTGATGGCGGTAACATTGAAAACCTGGGTATCATGCCCTTACTGAAACGCGGAGTAGAAAAAATCATTGTCTTTGTTAACACTAAGAAAAAACTAAACAAAGACAATCTAAAAACAGTGAACGGTGCTGTAAAAGCCTTATTTGAAACCGGACATGTCAACCAAATCTTTGCCGAAAATCAATTGATTGACCTTGTTAAAGAGCTGAATCAGAAACGACAGGCTCACCAGTCTGTTGTCAGTAGGAAAACGTACACCCTGATTGACAATCCCCACTATGGGCTAAAAGCAGGCCAGAAAGTTGACATCCTCTGGATCTATAATGAGCGCTTCATTGATTGGGAAAAAGAACTTCCCAAGGCTGTCAGTGATCAAATCGGATCGGGTGATCTGGCACATTTTCCTCACTTTGATACCTTTTTTGAAAATACCAGCCCCATAGATTTAAAGCCGATCCAGGCCACTCTTTTAAGCCAGTTGACCAGTGCTGTGGTCATGGACAATCGTTCTGTGTTCCAGGAAATATTGCAATAAATAAAACCATCTTAAAAAGAATTCAACTATAGGAATCGGGTTTGAAACCATAGGATTTGAAACCGCCGGGGCTGTAACCAACTGAGACTTGATTCCAGGACGCCTGCAGGTTATGGTATCATCGATTGCGACCAGTCCGGATGGGATATCCCATCCGGACCTGTGGTTGAAACCTCATTTCTACACTCAGGTATGGAGAAAAAATGGTTGATACAATTCTAAAACAGAAGCGCAGTTGGCGCTTCATCCTGTTTTTATTGATATGCTTCTCTTTTTTGCAAAGCTGCGGGTTCCGAGAACCTTTACCTCAATGCGACAAATCCGCAACCTGTAAACTGATTGAGGTCGCCCCCGGGCCGGAGGATTTTGTTATAGATAATCAGGGGCAATCACCCCGCTTTTTGATCTCGACCAGGGAAAGACGGAGGGATAAAAGAATAGGAGAAATCTACTCTTTTGCTCCGGACACCCAAAAGGTAAATCAAATGAAACGATCCGGGGATGAAGAGGCTATCCAAAGTTTCAGCCCCCATGGGATGGATATCAGGTATACGGAAGGCCGAACCTTATTGTACGTGATTGTACACGATCCACAGGGCCGGGACGATCGGTTTGAAAATGCCGTGGCTATTTATGAAGTAGAAAATAATTCCCTGGTTTTTATCCCGCCTCTACTGGAAGACAAAGACCGGCTTTGGTCACCCAATGATTTATCCGTGCTTGAAAACGGGGAAATATATCTGACAAATGATTACCGGAATATGACGGACCTGATTTTTAAACGGAAACGGTCCGAGGTTGCCCACTATAATCCTGTACGTGATACCTGGTCTGTGGCCGTCTTCGGTCTGGGACTTTCAAACGGAGTTTTAGCCGGACAGGAACGGGTCTATATCAGCACAACAACGGAAAACACCTTATATGCCTTTCCCAGGAACAAGGACGGGTCTTTAGGGCCTAAGCAGGTTATTATCAAGGCCAAGGGACTTGATAATATCATGCCCTTTAAAGACAAACTGATCGTGACCGCCCATTTTGATGATCTGGCATTTATGAGACACAAAAAATCACCGGAAGCTAAATCGCCGACTGTTATTATAATGGTTGATCCGGTTAAGAAAACATCTGAAGCATTGTATGCAGATGACGGAGGGCAGTATGGCGCCGCCTCCACAGCCTTTATTCACGACGGCAAACTCTATGCCTCCCAGGTTTTTGACTCATTCCTGCTTGTTTGCGATGTTCTTGAATCAAAACCGTTTTGACGCTTACGAGAGACAGTCAGTCCTTATTGGCAAACCCGATATCCTGCGACGGCATTCCCAGATATCGGCTGTAAAGGGCCAGAAGGGACGAGGCCAGAAGCATGGCCATTATCAGGAAGTAGGAAAGGTCAGACCTTCCTGTATAATCCCGGATAAAACCGTTGAGCCAGGGCATGATCATACCGGCCAGACCAAAGGCGGTAAACAGGCACCCGTAATTCATACCAAAATTCATCATACCGAAATAGTCCTTGCACACTGCGGGAAAGATGGTCAGGTTAGCCCCGTAGTTCATGCCGATGAAAAATACAACGGACAGAATGCCTTTCCATGATCCGGCCCCGTGGGTTGACAGGCGAAACAGGATAAAAATGGCAATAGTCTGACAGAGAAATTGCAGAAACAAGGTGGACTGACGGCCGATTCTGTCTGAGACAAAGCCGGCCAGGATACGGCCCAGGGTATTCCCTAAGGCCAGAGCCACCAAGGTCATGAATGCCCATTGCCCCAGGGCCTCTTTGCCCAGATCTGCTGCAACAGAGATAAACACAAGGCCTGCGGATGCGCCGGAAAAATACATGGGATAAAGCAGCCAGAACTGCCGGGTACCAAGCATCTTCCTCACACCCAGATTGCTCCTGCCGCATCGCCCCTTTGACGGTTCCCTGGAGATCGGGACAAAGCCAAAGGGCGGATTATAGATAAACCAGACCAGGCAGGCCGTGGCCATCCAAATTCCTGCCCCAAGCGTAATCATGGTAGAAGAGACCCCCATTTCAACCATCCCGCCGGAAGTGTTTTTTGAAAACAGGGAGAGCAACCAGTGGGTCAGAGGGGCCAGAGGAACCGGGGCCAATCCGGAACCCGCCACTACAATGCCGGCAACCAGTCCTGTTTTTTCCTCCGGGAACCATTTAATGGCTGCCGGGGTCAGGGCGGAATAGGCAAACCCCACGCCGGCTCCGGTCAGGCCCCCGAAGCCTACCACATAAGCCGACAGAGAAGATCCCCCGAATCCAGCCACCACACATCCAAGACCGGCCAGAAATCCGCCCAGCATGACAACGGGCCTTGGGCCGTGCCGATCCTGAAGCAGCCCTGCCGGCACCATGATAATGGAAAATGTCACGGCCATGATGGAATAGGGAAGCGCCTTGTCAGCATGGCTCCAGGCCCAGGAGTCAGGAATACCGGCCTTGATGACACTCCACACATAGAGAATGCCGAATACCAGCCCCAGCATGGAAGCCGTTCCTGCCACCAGCCATCCCCGGGGAAAACTTATGTTAATATGGGTACTTTGGTCCATAATCTAATTCAGACGCCCTTACTTATAATACATAGTCTGCCTTTTGTTTCAGCCCATATGGCTGTTAACAGCAGCAGATATATAGTTGTTCGTATCAACTAATTTTTAAAAACCGGACTTTAATATCAGAGTAAGCCTGAAAGATCAAATTTTAAAAAACTCTTGTCACACCGGAATTTTCAATGGTAAATGGGTCCATGGCAAAATCCACTTCATTAAAATTTGACGATATCATCACCCGGATCAAGCGGGATATTCTTCTCCAGCATTACCGCCCCGGAGATTCCCTTCCCAAGGAAGAGTTGCTGGCCAAGGAATTCGGTGTGGGACGGGCGCTGGTTCGTGAGGCATTGGGGGTTCTCAAGGCCCAGGGATATCTTGAGGCAAGGCGGGGCAGCAGCGGCGGCACCTTTGTCTGCAACCTTATCCAGTCCCATGGGATTTCAACTCTGCTTGCAGACCTCATCACCATGCGCTCCATGTCCATCAAGCATCTTTGCGATGTCAGGATATTGATTGAACCTGAGGCGGCCAGGATGGCGGCCCTTGAAGCATCACCGCCAGGCCTCAAGCAGCTCGGTGATTTTGTTTATAAAAGCCGGACCGCAAAAACCGTCAGGGAGCGGATTAATTTTGATGTGGAGTTCCACAATAAAGTATGTGAACTGAGCGGTAACCCGTTTTTTTCCTTCCTCATGCGATCCATGATGGCATTTTTACAACAGTTCCTGGAGGTCCTTGACGACCACACCACCTATCTCCATGACAAAGATATCCACAGCAACCTCTATGAGGCCATTTCAACCAGGGACCACCAACAGGCCTACGAGCAGATGTACACCCATGTAGTGGTCATGAAGCAAAGGTTCTGCAAACTTGAGGATGAATTTTTAAGTCTCCAGACTCTGGAACTCCAGAAGTAAGGACCGTAATTGTATCATGTGTTTCCCTGGGTCTTTCCTGAATTGACTTAAAGATTAACCTTGAAAATTCTTAAGTTTCCCCCTACTATCTTCTGATTAAATAATTGATTACATTCCAACCCTTTTCAGGAGGAGATGCAAATGGTAGCACCCGCTATGCAAACCCCGATAAACATGGACACCGTCAAAAAAGAAATCAATGCCATGGGCCTGCCCTCTGTGGGGCTGGCTTCCATCCGTGAACTGAATCGCATTGTGAACAATATTGAGACTGCCACAGGACAAAATTTCATCCGCATGGAAATGGGTGTGCCTGGTCTTGAGCCCCCTGAAATAGCCGTAAATGCAGAAATCGAGGCCCTGAAAAAAGGGGTGGGGTCAAAATATCCCCCCTTTGATGGTATCCCTCAGTTAAAGCAGGAAATTTCCGCATTTGTTAAAAACTATATGGACAAAGACATTGATCCTATATCCTGCTTTCCCACCGTCGGTTCCATGCAGGGCTGCTATATGGCCATGATGTGCACCACCCGCCGGATGAAGGGAAAAGACAAGCTACTCTTCATTGACCCGGGATTTCCGGTGAACAAAAACCAAGCCATGGTTCTAGGGGCGCCTTTTGAAAACTTTGATGTCTATGAGTTCCGGGGAGAAAAGCTGCGGGATAAACTTGAATCCTATCTAAAAAAGGGTGATATAGCTGCCCTCATGTATTCCAATCCCAACAACCCGGCCTGGATCTGCTTTACAGATCAGGAGCTTCAAATCATCGGAGAACTGGCCACAAAATATGACTGCATTGTACTCGAAGACCTGGCCTATTTCGGCATGGATTTCAGGCAGGACTACTCGGCACCGGGTAAAGAACCCTTTATTCCCACAGTGGCCAAGTATACGGAAAACTATATCCTGCTCATCTCCAGCTCAAAATCATTTTCACTGGCAGGTCAGCGCATCGGCATGACCGCCATCCCGGACAAATTATTCAACTCCGAAGGCGACGATCTCAAGAAGTGGTTCGGCACCAATAACTTCGGATATGCCTATATTTTCGGCGCCATGTATGCCTTAAGTTCCGGCGTGTCACATTCCAACCAATACGGTCTGCTGGGCCTGCTCAAGGCTGTGAACGCAGGAGAGTACAACTTTGTGGAAGCGGTCAAGGAATACGGAGACCGTGCCAAGGCCATGAAAAAATACTTTACGGATAACGGCTTCCATATTGTCTATGACATGGATGACGATCAGAAGATTGCCGACGGTTTTTACTTCACCATTGCCTATGAGGGCTTTACCGGTGAAGAACTGGTGGAAGAAATGCTCTATTACGGTATATCCGCCATTTCCCTGACCACTACGGGCAGTGACCGCCACGAAGGCCTGCGGGCCTGTGTATCCCTGACCGGAAAAGAGCG
>PIVQ01000771.1 GCA_003354055.1 Desulfobacteraceae bacterium
TCCGGAATCCGGGTATTTGGGTCTCCGGCCGGCGGGGTGAGCAGGTTGGCACTTTCCTCAGTTCCTGTGGCAGGCCAGCGCCAGCCGTAATGCCAGGGAATACCGACCTGGTGGACGGTTGCATATCCCACCTGGAACGGTTTGAACCTTTTGGTTACAACCGCGATACAGTCCAGGGATGCACGGGCGGATGATACCTTCACCCGTTCGCCAGGGGCTATACCCCGCAGCTTGGCCAGCTCTTCGCTCATCTCCACAAATACGTTGGGCTGGAGTTCCATGAGCCATTCCTGTGGACGTGTCATAAGCCCTGTCTGCCAGTGCTCGGTCACCCTGTATGTGGTGCCCACAAACGGGAACCTGGGATCGCAGGTGGCATGTTTGTCATCTTTGGTGCTGTATACCACTGCGGTGGGGTTGATCATCTGTGAAGAGAAAAAGTTCTTTTCAACCGGGCATTCCAGGGGCTCGTAATGCTCGGGAAAAGGACCGTCTGCCCGGCCCGGGCCAAAAATCTGGCCGTGACCGTGTTTTCTCATGATAAAGGGATGTTTGGCATCGGTTCGTTTGGATCCGTCCGGATTCTCAAGGGGATACCAGCCGCCGTCAGGCACATCTCCGGTCCATTTCTTTGAGACGTATTTTCCGTCTTTGACCTTACCTTCGAATTTGACTACCCAGTTTTTCTCATCCCAGGGCTGTCCCTTTGGATCCACTGAGGCACGGTTGTAAATGATGCGGCGGTTGACCGGCCAGCACCAGGCAAATTCAGGATAGAGGCCGATGTTGTTGACCGCATCCTTGTTGGACCGTCTGGCAGACATATTGCCCTTTTCCGTATAGGAGTTGCAATAGAGCCAGTTGCCGGAGGATGTGGACCCATCTGCCTGTAGAAAGGCAAATGAAGGTACAAGGGTCCCTTTTTTAAAGTTCTTCCCCTTGACCTTGGTATCCTTTACAAAGTAGCCGTTGATCTCTTTGGCAGCTTTGTGGGGATCATAGACGCCGTTGGTTTCATAATCCCACTTCAGGTTAGTGATGGGTTCGGGGAATTTGCCGCCATGGGCATACTCTTCCTTGATCAGATGACCTAGGTGCATGATGATATCGCCGTCAGGTCTGGAGTTGCCCAGGGGTTTGGGACCCTGGTACCGCCACTGCATCCAGCGGCCGGAGTTGGTGATGGACCCTTCTTTTTCAACAGCCACGGAAGCGGGCAGCATAAAGACCTCGGTCTTTATCTTTTTGGGATCCATGCCGGGGCCTTTCCAGAAGGAGCCGGTCTCATTGTCAAAGAGATTGACATTTACCATCCAGTCCAGTTTGCCTAAGGCTTTTCTGATCTTGGAGGCGTTGGAACCGGAGCAGGCCGGATTCTGGCCCCAGGCGAAAAAGCCGTTGATCTCTTCTTTGTACATGGCATCAAAGAGATCAAACCAGGAGTAGCCTTTACCGTCATCCACCTTGGGCAGCCAGTTGTATCCAAAATCGTTCTTTTTCGTACCAGCTTCACCAAAGAAGGATTTGAGCAGACTCACCGAGTACTTGGGATAGTTCTGCCACCAGTTGGCTGACATGGGATCCTGGCTCACAGGAGTCCATTTCTTGTTATAGGCAGCAAGACTTGTATTGGAGGATCTCGGCGTTTTGAGGTACCCGGGCCAGATATGCCAGAGCAGGCAGTGGTCTGTCGAACCCTGAACGTTGGATTCACCTCGCAAGGCGTTTACACCGCCGCCGGCAACGCCCATGTTTCCAAGCAGCAACTGGATCATGGCCATGGTTCTGATAATCTGGGTTCCTGTGGTATGCTGGGTCCAGCCCATGGCATACATAATGGTGCCGGCTTTGCCCCGGGCGCCTGATGCGGCATAGGTCTTGTAGACTTCAAGCAGGTCTTCCTTGGGGGTTCCTGTGACCGTGGAAACCTTGTCCAGGTCGTACCGGTCAAAATGTTTTTTCATGAGCTGGAACACAGAGCGCTCGTGTTTGAGCTCCCGGTCCATTTTGGGTACGCCCTTGGGATCCATTTCAAATGACCAGGTGGATTTGTCATAGGACCCTAGGGACGGGCCGTCGTCTTTGGCTGATTTATACCCGGAGAACAATCCGTCGTCAAATCCGTATGCCTTGCCTACGATAAAGGGGGCATTGGTATAGGCTGCCGTATACTCTTTATTATAAAGGTCATTATCCAATATATATTTGATCATACCGCCCAGGAATGCGATGTCCGATCCGGACCGCAGACCTGCATATATATCTGCTCTGGATGATGTCCGGGTGAATCTCGGGTCCACGGAGATGAGTTTGGCCCCGTTTTCCATGGCCTGGGTTACATATTTAAAAGAGATGGGATGATTTTCGGCAGCATTACTGCCCATGATCATAATACAGTCTGAATTTTTGATATCAATCCAGTGGTTGGTCATTGCACCGCGTCCAAACGACTCTGCCAGAGCCGCTACAGTTGCACTATGTCAGATTCGAGCCTGATGTTCGATATAGACAAGTCCTAAGGACCGCATCAACGTCTGGTAGATCCAGCATTCCTCGTTGTCCATGGCAGCCGATCCCACGGAGGCCATGTTGGTGACCCGGTTTACGACCTGACCTTTAGCATTTTTTGCCTCAAACCCCTTGTCCCGGGTTTCCTTTACCCGTTTGGCAATGGTTTTCATGGTCCAGTCCCAGGATACGGTTTCCCATTTATCGGAATTGGGAGCCCTGTACATGGGTTCGGTGAGCCGGTTTTCGTTTTCCGTTAATTGTTTCATGGCAGCGCCCTTGGGGCAGAGCGCTCCCTGGTTGATGACATGGTCGGGATCGCCTTCAATATTAATGACCCGGCCGTCGCCACGTTTGCTGGTATGAACAATGGCACCGCAGCCCACTGCGCAATAGCAGCAGATGGTGGTGCTTTCCTTGGCATACTTGGTCTTCAGCATCTGGGCATGGGATTTGACCGGTTTCAGATCAAATCCAAGGCCGCTGACCGCAACCCCGGCTGCCGTAACCCCTGAAATTTTGATAAAATCTCGCCTGTTGAGTTCCATCGAATTACTGCCTCCTTGACAAAGTTTTTGGCCATTTATTGAAAATAGCCCGATTAACTGTGTTCTTACCCGGCCGGGATGTATCGCTGCTGTGGAGGAGCCCTTTCAGACCAGCAGTCAACACCCCTGACCGGGCAGTGTTTCCCAATGTAGGGGTTCCATAACACACCAGGGGTTACAAAAAAGTTACAAGGAGAAAGAACTTAGGTTTAATTCTAAGTAGATATTATGGTTGCCACGTGAAAAGACCTGCCTTTTTTGCAAACGTGGATTAAATTGTGAAAGTCGTAACACAATTCAGAGCCATAAACAAAAGGGAGGCAGGTCTTGAAAAAAATA
>PIVQ01001610.1 GCA_003354055.1 Desulfobacteraceae bacterium
AACCTGGTGGACTCTTTGAGTTTAGCTTCATCCTGAATGTCAAAACACCAGCAGGTGGGGCAGACATAGGTACAGGTACCGCAGTTGATGCAGGAAAATGCCACATCATCCCAGAACGGAGCTTCGTGGAGATCCAGTATGGTTTTACTCTGCAGCTTGTCCGTTTCAACGGAAGAACCGATGGTAGATTCTGCTTCTTTTCTCAGAACATCCAGCAGGACCTGACTTTCTTTATCATCCGCCGCGGCATCAAACCCGCAGGCTGCAGCAAAGGCTTCACCCTTGGGAGTCAGCACCTTGGCCAGGAACTTGTCATCCATATCCACCAGCAGAATATCCAGGCCTTCCTCGCTGAAAGGACCGGTTCCGGTGGATGTAGAAAAATCAAAGGGACCGGGCTTGTTGACGGCAAGGCCCACAAAGGTGGTAGCCTCATAGGCGTCGCACCAATAGGGATCCCGGTAATCTTCGGTATCAAAGTTCATTTTGACAAGCTGAATGGCTTTTGCATCATAGGGACGAATTCCGACAATCGCTCTTGGCGTATAGTCAGCGTCTGCCCGTTTCATGATGTGGTGATCTTCAACACTTTCATTCAGGCTGGTTGTCAGAATTTTTTCCGTCTGGGGAAATAATACTGATTTGGCGGACAGCACAGAATCCGTGTAACTCATATCCGGCTGAACATCCGCTTCAAGCGGTTTTATCTGACAGCCGTTTTCATCTTTAACCGGGCCGAAAAGCTGATAGGTCTCCCTGGATTTATCAATCCCTTTGGTCCAGTCCTTTTTATCAATTGTTATGAATTTCATTTTCATACCC
>PIVQ01001611.1 GCA_003354055.1 Desulfobacteraceae bacterium
TATACTCATCGGGTTGCGATCTCAAATAATCGGATTTTGGACATCAAAAACAACACAGTTATATTTTCTTATAAAGATCGTAAAAATGATGATGAAAAAAAGTCCCTGCCCCTTAAGGCCAAGGAGTTTATCCGGCGTTTTCTTCTCCACGCTTTGCCTAAAAAATTTATGCGGATTCGTCATTCCGGTTTTCTGGCAAATCGCTGTAAAAAAAAGGATTTGCTGAAATGTCGAAAAATTCTGGGGCAGAACACCACACCTGACAATTTACCCAATAAATCGGTAAAGGATCTCATGTTGGATTTGACTGGCTTTGATATTTCCACATGTCCATTTTGCAAAAAAGGAAAGCTGAATAAAATGCTTAAAATCCCGGAACAAACTGGCCCTGATTTTTTTGAGCGCTTGAATTTAACTACCCTAAAAGACACGTCATAGTTCGAAACTGTTTTAGGCCTGATATTTTTGTTTATGCGTATCAAAGTAGAGGGAGAACTGCGTTCTCAATGGACAATGGTGCTGAAAAAGAACGACCATAATTTGCAAATCAAGTCATCAATAATAGAAAATCGGGAAATTCGATGTGATTTATCATAAAAATATTTTGTTTTCTACGAATGCTTATTCATCCCTTCCTAATCCATAAATACAATCCCCATAGAAAAGAATCTCGGTTTTAGAACCAATTTACTTCAGGTTTAGTTCAATAAATTTAATCCTTCATCTTTAAAATATCTGGAAATTTTTATTTTTGTTTCATCCTCTCAATTGGGTCTTGTGCTCACGGCCTTGGCTATAGATGAAAGATAAAATCCTATACAT
>PIVQ01000772.1 GCA_003354055.1 Desulfobacteraceae bacterium
AAACTCATCGGTATGCATGCCATGGATTCCATGCGTCTGGAAAAAGGGTATCTTGCCTGGAAAGCAGAGATGAACGTTCACCATACCCCTCTTGAAACCAATGTCGCCTGGACCGTGAAAATGGACAAGGACTTTATTGGTAAGGCAGGGCTTGAAAAACAGAAAGCTGAAGGTATCCCCCTGAAACTGGTATGCCTGGTTGTTGAAGCCAAGGATTCCGATCCCTGGGGATACAACCCGATCTTCCTTGGTGAAGACCGTATCGGTATGACGTCTTCCGGTGGATTTGGTCACAGAACTCAAAAGAGTATTGCTCTTGGGTATGTGAAAGCTGAACATGCCAAGGCAGGTACAAAAATGGATGTTGAGATTTTAGGACGTAAAAGGGCTGCGGAAGTTGTAACCATGCCCCTTTATGATCCTAAAAATGAAAAAATGAAAAGCTAAGGGTCGGCTCCAAAATTACTTGATCTTTTGTTTTCGAAATACCCAGTCTTTTAAGGGTTTTTTGAAACAATTTAGATCAAGTTGTTTTGTAACGATTCCTAAATTGAAACAGATATGATATCAGAATGTAGGGCAAGGATTGTTCGACAATTTCTTGCCCTGCACTGACAATCATTAGTAGAAAGAGGTTAGACATGAAAATCTGTGTTTGTGTAAAACATGTTCCGGACACGGCAGCCACAATAAAGCTTGCCGGTGAAACCGGATTTGAAGATTCGGAAATCAAATTTGTTGCCAACCCATATGATGAGTACGGTGTTGAAGAAGCGGTCCGTCTTACGGAAAAAGACGGTGGTGAAGTCGTTATCGTCACTGTGGGCAAAACCGCTGCTGTTGCCACCATCCGCGGTGCCATGGCCATGGGTGCCCATCGGGCCATCCTGGTGAAAACCGACGGTCAGTTTCTGGATTCCACCCTCACGGCCAAGGCTTTAAAAGCAGCCATGGAAAAAGACGGAATGCCGGATATGATTTTTACCGGTAAAGGATCTGTTGACACGGAAACCTTCCAGACCCAGTACCGCCTGGCCAAACTCTCAGGATTTCCTGTGGTCAATGAAGTCAGCTCTCTGACTGTCGACGGCCAAAAGGCCGTTGCAGAACGCGAAGTTGGCGGTGGTGACAAACAGGTCATTGAGATGAGCCTGCCCTGTGTTATCGGTGCGACCAAAGGCCTGAACGAACCCAGATATCCGAAATTTCCGGATATCATGAAGGCTAAGAAAAAGAAAATCGATGAAATGTCCCTTGGTGATTTGGGTATTGATGCAACCGCCGCCGGCATGACCATTGAAAAACTCGAACTTGCCCCTGAAAGATCAGGCGCAAAAATGTTTGAGGGCTCTGTTGAAGAACAGGTAACCGAACTTGTCAGAATCCTGAAAGATGATGAAAAGGTTTTATAAGTAAAGGAGATAGATATTATGGCCAAGACAGGCATTTTAATCGAAACGGAAAATGATGCGGTCAAGGATACCTCTCTCGGGGTTATGACAGCCGCAGCCGGCCAGGAAATTGTTGCCCTGGTCATGGATGCAAACCCTGCCGCCATCAAAGACACGCTTGCTGAATACGGGGCTACCACCATCGTATCTGTAAAGGCGTCTGCAGGAGACCTTTCCGCGTCTCCGGATCTGGCTGCCGAATGTCTGGCTGCTGCCATCAAGGAGTATGATCTTTCAGCCCTTCTGGGAACCGCCTCTGCAATCGGCAGAGATCTGTTTGCACGCCTTGCCGCTATCATGGACCAGCCCATGGCGTCCGATTGTGTGGCTGTGGATATTGCGGCTAAAACCGTTAAAAAATCCCATTTTTCAGGCAAAACCTTCGCCACCCTCAAAATCAATGCAGACCTGGTTCTGGCAACGGTCAGACCCAATGCCATTGAAGCCGTTGCAGCTCCCGCAGGCGGTGAATTAGTTGAATTTACAGCTGATGCGGCTGATCCCGGACTTGTTGTCATCAAGGAAGTTAAAAAAGGTGACGGCGGCAAACTGGATCTTACCGAAGCCCCCATCATCATCACCGGCGGCCGGGCCATTAAGGCGGCTGAAAATTACAAGATGCTCGAAGACTGTGCCGCTAAACTCGGTGCAGCAGTCGGCGCGTCAAGAGCTGCTGTGGATGCAGGCTTTGCCCCCCATTCCATGCAGGTAGGCCAGACCGGTAAGACCGTATCCCCCAAACTCTATATCGCTTGCGGGGTTTCCGGTGCGGTTCAGCATTTTGCCGGCATGAAAACCTCCAAGGTGATTGTGGCCATCAATGAAGACAAGGATGCGCCTATCTTTGCCAAATGTGATTACGGTATTGTGGGTGACATTTTTGATGTGGTACCCGTTTTAACTGAGAAATTGTAACAAACTATTGGGGTGCCGGGCCTTTGGGGCGCCGGTACCCTAATTACGCTTATGAATTATAAACATGACCTTGTAAACCGGACCCGTTGTCTTCGTTCACAAGGCTATGCCCTGGGAGAATATGTGAAGTAAATGGAAAAGTATCTTATATTTAAATCTATTCTTATGTTGATTGCGCTGGTGGGTGCATTTGGTTATTTTTTCATGAAAGTTGCCAGACTTTATAAAATCATGATGGCAGTGGATGGTGAAGGGCCTTCAGCTGTGGATCGGGTGAGCGACAGGGTAAGGGTTCTGTTCACTGATGTTCTGGGGCAGACCAACGTCCGTCGCAAGCTTGGGCCTGGTATTGCCCATACCCTGATCTTTTTCGGGTTCCTGGCCATCCAGCCACATTCCCTGGAGCTTATGTTCCGGGGCGTGATTCCCTCCTTGCATGTTGGCCATCTTCTCCCGGGGCTTTACACCGCCTATCTCTTTGCTGCGGATATCTTAGGATTTTTTGTGCTGGTGGGATTTGCCTATGCCCTGTACCGCCGTCTGGTGATCAAGCCTGACTACCTGACCATGGGACGGGATGCCAATCTCATTATTCTGTTCACATCTGTGATTATACTCTCCTTCCATTTTATCAACGCCTTTCTGATGGTCATGCCCGCTGAAGGCGGATTTTCATACGCATCTGCCTTCCCAATTTCCGGGATCTTTGCCTCTGTTTTCGGCATTGCGTCCCTGTCTGCCACTCAGTTGGCCGTTGGATATGAGATTTTCTACTATATCCACATCGGTACAATCTTAGGCTTTTTGATTTACATCCCAAGTTCCAAGCACCTTCATCTGCTGGCAGCAGCCCCCAATGTTTTTTTCAAACGCCTTGAGACCGAGAAAGCCATTATCAAGACGGATATTGAAGATGAAGAGGCTGAAACTTTTGGTCTGGGCAAAGTATCTGAATTCAACTGGCACAATGTGCTCAACCTTTACGCCTGTACCGAGTGCGGCCGCTGTGAAGAACTCTGCCC
>PIVQ01000773.1 GCA_003354055.1 Desulfobacteraceae bacterium
TTCCGAAGGATAAACAGATACCAATTCAGCTTGATTTTAGTCAAGATTTTTATTGACCTTTAGACAAATAAAATGCACCCTATAGCCCATGAAAAATATCGAGTTCGAGAACATAGCGCTCGCCCAGAAGCTCATTGGATCCCATAACACCAACCTGGAAAAAATTGCCCGCTCATTTGATATAAAAATCAACTCACGAGGTGGTGCAGTCTCTCTTTCCGGCAAACAAAAACAGGTGGATGCTGCCGAGTCCCTGATATACCAGCTCTATGACCTTTTAGAAGACAAACTTATCCTCACCTCACAGGTTTTGGATGCCGCCATCAACACCATGCGGCAGGACCGTGGGATACCCTTGAAAAAAATATTCTCCAATGTGATATTGGTAACGGCTAAAAACCGGTCCATTACCCCGAGAAACCCGGCACAACTTTCCTATGCCAATGCCATAAAATCCAATGACATTCTCTTTGGCATCGGACCGGCTGGAACAGGTAAAACCTATCTTGCCATGGCCATGGCTGTGGCCGCCTTTGCCAGAGGAGATGTCCAGAAGATCATTCTGACCCGCCCTGCGGTTGAGGCGGGAGAGACTCTGGGGTTTCTTCCTGGAGATCTGACTGAAAAAATAAACCCCTATCTAAGGCCTCTGTACGATGCATTGTATGATATGCTTGATTTTGAAAAAGCCAGGGCCTATATTGAACAAGAGTTGATTGAAATTGCGCCTATTGCATTTATGCGGGGAAGAACCCTGAACAACGCCTTTATCATCCTGGACGAGGCCCAGAACACGACCTCTGAACAGATGAAAATGTTTTTAACCAGGATCGGATACGGATCCAAGGCCATTGTCACAGGGGATATTACCCAGATTGACCTGCCGGGCGGCAAACGGTCCGGTCTGGTAGAGGCGAAAAAAATCCTGACCCGGATAAGGGGGATCGAAATTATAAATTTTACCAAGGAAGATGTGGTAAGGCATCGGCTGGTGTCCGACATCATAGATGCATATGAAAAAAACAAATAGCAAGGGCTGGTTCAACAAATCCGGACAGTTTTTATTGTCCACCCCCTACCTGCTCTGGGTGATGCTCATCCTGATTCTGGTATTGTTCACCCTGTCACAGACCATTGACCAGAACGTGATAACTTACTCATATCGGATCGGTGATGTGGCGAACAGGGACATCAAAGCGCCCAGAGATTTCTTAGTCGAAGAAAAAGAAGTTAACCAGGCCAAGAAAAACCAGGTTAAAGACGCCATAAAAACCGTATATGACTTTGACGACCAGCTGGTAACCGATACCACGACCAGAATCAAAGCCGCCATGGCCTTTGGCCGCAAATATTTTTCCTCACCGGATCCCCCCGAGACCATCGATACCCCCCCTCCGCCGGACCCCACCTTTGAAATGGTATTATCCGCCAAATCCGAATTTGAAAAACGGCTGGGCATTGATATCTCCAAAGGGGCCTATCAGATCCTTTACAAACAAAAGTTCTCAGAGGAAATCGGTCACAAAATAACCGCCATTGTGGACAAAATTCTGACCAACGGCATTGTGGCCAACAAGGAAATTCTCCTGGTTGAAGAGGGCAAAGGCATCTCCCTGAGAACCATTCAGTCCGATCAGGAACGGACCGTTGCCAATCTAAAGGTCTTCTACGGACCTGACCAGGCCAAGGCCATGGTCAGAATCATTGGACAACCCTTGCTTAAAGGGGTTAATTACAGCCTGTCCAACCTGATTGTAGACACCAGCCAGCGGTTGCTCCAACCCAATATTACCCTGAATAAAAATGAAACTGAAAAACGGATCCGGGACGCCCAGGCCAATATAAAACCCATTCTCTATCAAATCAAGGCCGGCGAGATGATTGTCAGGGAAGGTGAACGGGTTGACAAACTCAAGCTTCTCAAGCTCAACTCCCTGAACGAACAGGCGGTAGGGAAAAATATTTATATGTCCATGGCCGGCGTGGCCATGCTCACCTGCTTCCTCCTTATAGTATTTTATTACCTCTTTTTAAAAGATCACAACCGGCTGGCAAGTGATATGAACCGGCACATGATTTTCCTGGCCCTGGGACTTGCCCTGTACCTTGGATTTACGGAACTGGCCATCTATATTGCCCATTCCGCCAACCCGGAACTGCCAAGGGAAATTGCCTCAAGGGCCATTTATCTGGCCGTCCCCATTCCGGCGGCTGCCATGATCACCTGCATTTTCCTGGGGTTTGATATTGCGGTGTTTTTTACCCTGGTATTGTCTATCCTTTCCAGCCTCTCATTCGGCAACAGCTTCCAGGTCTTTATCTTCTTTTTTCTGAGCAGTATCACTGCAGCCTATTGGATCAAGGAGAGGGATGAACGGCGTCATTTTATTGTTGCCGGTTTCAAACTGGCCGTTTTTAATGCGTTTCTGGCCATTGCCTTAGGCCTCTACAGTCAAACCCAGCTGGACCCGATTCTCCTGGCCAAACAGGTCACCCTGGCCTTTTGCGGCGGATTATTTGCCGCCATACTGACCGTGGGTTTCACCCCGTTGATTGAAGTAATGTTCAACTACACCACGGCTGCCAAACTTCTCGAATTTTCAAACCTGGACCAGCCTCTGATCAAAAAACTGATGATCGAAGCTCCCGGCACCTATAATCACAGCGTCATCGTTGCCACCCTAGCCGAGGCAGCAGCCTCCGCCATCGCAGCCGACAGCCTCAAGGCCAAGGTCATGGCCTATTACCACGACATCGGTAAGCTGGACAAAACCATGTACTTTATTGAAAACCAGGCTGACGGTAAAAACCGTCATGACAAATTGTCACCGTCCATGTCTGCCCTCATTCTGATCCAGCATGTAAAGAAAGGGGTGGCAATGGCAAAAAAATACCGATTGGGCACCGAAATCATCGAAGGCATCATCCAGCATCACGGCACCTCTTTGATAAAATATTTTTATAACAAGAGCCTGAACTCAGGCAATGAAAATGTAAACGAAGAGGACTTCAGGTATCCGGGCCCCAAACCCCAGACCAGGGAGGCCGGCATTGTGATGCTCGCAGATGTGGTTGAAGCTGCGGTCAGAGCCCTGGAACGCCCCACACCGGCCAGAATTCAGGGACGGGTCAAAGAGTTGATCAACGATATATTTGCAGATGGCCAGCTGGAAGAGTGTGAAATGACCCTCAAGGATCTTCACCAGATCGCCAAGAGCTTTAACAACATCCTTACGTCGATCTATCACAGCCGTATCGAATATACGGTTAAAACACAGGAAAAGAAAAAAGAAAAAAATGGCACAGCAAAAGATACTGATAGACAACCGGCAAGAGGCGAAGCTTCCAACCCTGCCAATCCGTCAAAAGACAGAACAGATCTTAAAC
>PIVQ01001612.1 GCA_003354055.1 Desulfobacteraceae bacterium
TTCAAGGATTTCTTCTTTGGTTAATTGTTTGATTTCGTCCATGTTTGGTTCTCCTTATTTGGTGGTTGTTGGTAATTTGCTTTGGGTTTAACTGCTAATGAAGGGATCGAGTTGATGTGTCGTTTTAATGTTTAGCTCGATCCCTTGGTTAGTGGTTAAAGATTACAGTGGCTCGAGCTACTCTTTTTCAGATTCTTTCAGTAAATGTTGGTCAATCAATTCTTGCGTAAGCTTCAAGATGCGTTCGTTTGCCTGGGCCAATGTAATAACTACCGCACGTTGTTCAAGCTCTGTATTTAAAGGTATTTTCATATTTCTGATTTTTATTGCATCACGACGCCAGTCTGTAAGTTTCCGTTTAGTTAACATTTTGCTTCTCCTTCCATTGATTTAATAACCACTGCCCGTTGTTCTGGTGGCAGAGCATCTAAACAGGCCATAACGTCTGTCATTAATTGTTCGTTTGTTCTGGCCTTGATTTTTCTTTTGGCCGCTGCTGCCTTTGCTGCCTTTGCGGCTTCTTTTGCTTTTTGTTTGACACTAAATTTATATTCTGCCAGAATCTCATCTAACAATCTAAAGGTCTTGATTTTACGTTGGGATATACTGCGGGCTTTATCGAGTTTTTCTCGTGCCTGTTTTTGTTTTTCAACCGCTATGCCGATATGTTTTCGTGCATTGCGCCGTTTGGTTTCGAGCAGAGTGACTTTTTCACTGTCGGCGTGTAGTTCTTCAAGGATGTTTTTTATTTTCATTTTTGATCCTCCCTGCTCGCTGTTCAAAAATGAACAACGAGCATTGGATGGTTTGTCTGGGTTATT
>PIVQ01000117.1 GCA_003354055.1 Desulfobacteraceae bacterium
CTCCAGAACCAGGGGATTAAAAAAGGAGATTCAGTTGCCATCCTCCTGCCCAATGTCATTCCCTGCCCCGTGGCCTTTTATGCCATCATGAAAATCGGGGCCGTGGCCGTGATGAACAATCCTCTCTACGCGGACCAGGAATTACTTCACCAGTTTAACGACTCCAAATCCACCCATTTAATTACCCTTGATCTTCTGGCCAACCGCATGATTGATCTGAGGCATAAGACAGGTATAAAAAGTATTGTGGTGACCTCCATCGGCGATTACCTGCCCTTCCCCAAGAGCATTCTCTTTCCTTTGGTCAGCCGGAAAAAAGGCCTCAGCGCAAAAGTAAAACCTGCCAAGGACGTATACCAGTGGAAACAGGTCATTCAGCAGTACAGTCAGGCAAAGCCTGTTGCCGTAACCGGCGGACTTAGGTTTGAAGATATTGCCATGTACCAGTACACCGGCGGTACCACAGGGGTCTCCAAAGGCGCCATTCTCACTCATGGCAACCTGAGTAAGCAGACCCAGCAAATCAACGCCTGGCTGCCTGCGCTCAAGGATAATACAGATGAAATCATGCTTGGGGCGCTTCCCTTTTTCCACGTCATGGGACTGACCGTCTCCATGAACTTTGCCATCACCAAAGGATGGGCCAACGTGCTGGTGCCCAAACCCCAGCCAGAACCCCTTCTGGAGGCCATGGAAAAGTTCAGTCCATCCATTGCCCCTCTGGTACCGACCATGTTCATAGGCGTCCTCAACCACCCAAAAATCTCCAATACCGACTTAAGTTCCATCAAGGCCTGCGTGTCCGGGTCTGCCCCCCTTCCTTTAGAAGTCATCCGGGGGTTTGAGAAAAAGACCGGATCGGTGATTATTGAGGCGTTCGGCATGACGGAATCGTCCCCTGCCACCCATGTAAATCCCTTTAGTGAAGGAAAACGCAAGGTCGGCAGCATAGGCGTTCCCCTGCCCGACACCCTGTGCAAAATTGTGGAGCTGGATGACCCTGAAAAAGAAATGCCCGTGGGCCAGCCCGGAGAAATGGTGGTCCAGGGTCCTCAGGTTATGCTGGGATACCGGAACATGCCCGAAGAAACCGCAGGGACCATTATCAACGGATGGCTCCACACCGGAGACATTGCCATAATGGATGAGGACGGCTATTTTTTCATCGTGGACCGGAAAAAAGACATGATCATCTCCGGGGGATACAATGTATACCCCAGGGATATTGATGAGGTATTGTTCACCCATCCCAAGGTTATGGAGGCCTGTGCCGTCGGCATTCCCCATCCCGTCCGGGGTGAACAGATCAAGGCATTTGTGGTGCTGGCGCAAGGCCAGACAGCCACCCCTGAAGAGCTCATTGAGCATTGCGCAGAAAAACTTGCAAAGTACAAGCTGCCCACCTTGGTAGAGTTCATTGACGAACTGCCCAAGACCAACGTGGGCAAGGTCCTGAGAAAAGATCTTAGGGCCATGGAAGCAGCTAAAAGGAGTTGATATGTATTCCCATCTGTTCAGTCCCCTTACCGTTAACACCCTGACCCTGAGGAACCGTATTGCATACCCGTCTCTGGGCCTGCTCTTTTCCTATGATACAAAGCTAAATGACAAGTATTACCATTTCTTTGAAGAAATGGCCCGGGGCGGTGCCGGAATCGTTACCGTGGGCCCTGTGGGGGTGGATTTTATCGGGGCGGGATTTGTGCCTCTGTCCCTGGCGCAGGATGAGGCCATTGACTCCTTTGCCAAGGCCACCCGCCTTATCAAGGATCATGGGGCCAGCCCCTGGACCCAGCTTTTCCACGGCGGCGCTTATACCCATCCGTTTCTCATTAATAACGATACCCCCATGGCCCCCTCTGCGGTATTCTCAAAATACTCCAAGACCACCCCCAAAGAGATGAGTATCGAAGACATACAGGGCGTACAGACCGCCTTTGCCGATGCAGCAGCCCGGGCCAAAGAAGCCGGGTTTGAAGGGGTGGAAGTCATCGGATCCGCGGGCTATCTCATTACTCAGTTCTTATCTCCCCTTAAAAACCTGCGGGAGGATCAGTACGGGGGCAGCTTTGAAAACCGGGTCCGCTTTCCAAGAGAAATCATTGAAATGATACGGGACCGTGTGGGCCCTGATTATCCCATCGGCGTGAGAATGGCGGGCAATGATTTTGTGGAGGGCTCCACAACCGATGAAACCACCCCGCGTGTGGCAAAGGTTTACGAGGCGGCCGGAGCAGATATCCTCAATGTCACGGGCGGCTGGCATGAATCAAAGATCCCGCAACTGCCCATGGATCTGCCAAGATCTGGTTTCTCGTTTCTGGCCATGAACATCAAACAGGCCGTGTCCATACCTGTCATGGCCTCCAACCGCATCACCACCCCGGATCAGGCTGAAAAAATCCTCAGGGACGGCCAGGCCGACATGGTCAACCTGGGACGGGTACTTATTGCAGATCCCTTCTGGCCTGAAAAGGCAAAGCAGGGGAAACCGGAAGAAATCCGTCCCTGCGTGGCCTGTTCCCAGGGCTGTACGGATGAGTTGTTCAACGGCAGGCCGGTCTCCTGCATCGGTAATGCCAGGGCCGGGTTTGAAGGGGAACGCAAAATAGTCCCCACAAAGCATCCCGGAAAAATCATGATTGCAGGAGCAGGAATGGCAGGACTTGAAGCGGCTGTCACCGCAGTCCGGGCCGGGCACTCGGTCACCCTCTATGACAAAGCCCCTGATATCGGCGGCCAGATCTATATTGCGGCTGCCCCGCCCCATAAAAGCGAACTGCTTGAGTACATACGATATTACAGGGCCATGCTGAAGAAGTATAAGGTTAAAGTACGCCTGAACACCGAGGTAACCCGGGAACTGATTGCCAAAGAATCCCCGGACCATCTCATTATCTCACAGGGTGCCGCCCCTCTGGAACCGCCCATAGACGGAATTGATGATAAAAGCGTACTATCGTCCTGGGATGTGCTGGCCAAGGATCCTGTCTTAGGCAAACGGGTGGCCGTCATCGGCGGCGGTGCCGTCGGCCTTGAAACCGCCCATTTTGCCGCGGCAAAAGGCTGCCTCTCCCCTGAGATGCTTCACTTTCTCATGACTTACGAGGCACTGGATCCAGAGCGCCTGCGCCAATACATGTTTAAAGGCACCTCAAAGGTGACTGTCTTTGAAATGCTTGAAAGAGCAGGCCAGGACGTAGGTAAATCCACCCGCTGGATTCTCATGGGGAATCTGGACCGCCATGGCGTGGATATTAAAACCTCTGCAAAAGTTTTGTCCATAAAAGACGGTGCGGTTACATTTGAGCAGGGCGGCGACATTAAAACCCAAAGTTTTGATACGGTGATTATGGCAGCCGGATCACGGGCGGTTAACACCCTGGAGCCTGTGGCGGAAGAGTTGGCTGTCCCCTGCTCCGTCATTGGGGACAGCCTTAAGGTCGGCAGAATAAACGATGCCATCCACGGCGGATTTCTGACGGCAGCAAATTTATAGATTAATTATAACCGCCCCTTGTCCGGTTCCCGGAAAGGGGCGGTTTCACTTAAAAAAATCAATATTTTCATTACCTGTCAATTCAGTTGTCAATTCAGTTGCCAATTCAGTTGTCAATTCAGTTAAAATTCCTGTATAATTATTCGTTAAAATCACAGACAATAATCTCACTCACAATCAGAGGTGACATGTGAAAGCGAAAATCGCCTTACTCGGGATTCTCTTTTTATTGGCATCAGGCACAGCCGGGCTCAGTAATGACAAGGTGCGGCTGACCAATGGAGAATGGCCGCCATACACCTCACAGCAACTGCCCAACTACGGTATCATGTCGAAAATCATCACCGAAGCCTTTGCCCTGACCGGTATAAAAGTGGAATACACATTTTTCGACTCATGGAAACGATGTTACGTACTGGCGCAAAAAGGACGATTCGATGGGTCACTGGGCTGGACATATACCAAGAAACGGGAAAAGGATTTTTATTTTTCCGATCCTGTCATTGCCCATAAAAATGTTCTGTTCCATCTGAAGTCCACACCATTTGACTGGGAACTATTTACCGATTTAAAAGATCTGCGCATCAGCGTTACCAATGCCTATTTTTATGGGGATGGATTTGACAATGCATTGGACAGGGGTCAGATCACAGCCTTTATCGTGTATAAGGATATTATCCATTTCCGCAACCTGCTCCAGAACAGAACCGATATTTTTCCCATGGATGATAAAGTAGGAGATTACCTGCTTCGATCTGAATTTTCCCCGAAAGAACAAAAACTGATCACCCACCATCCAAAGCCTGTGGGAGAATTTGCAACCGGCCTTGTGATTTCAAAACAGATTGACAAAGATCGGGCAATCCATCTGATAAAAGCCTTTAACAAAGGACTGGCGCATCTGAAGCAAACCGGGAAATACCAAAAACTTATTGTACAACACACCCCCTGATTCTTTGACCTTGACGCCTTGTAGAATAGCCGTAAATAGTTTAAATTTATACATCTGCTAACTTTTACCGAAAGAGGATCCAATGACACGAATTAAACCCGTTATTTTTTTCTGGCTTGCTATTTTTCTATTTTTCTCAATCCCGGCCATGGCTCAGGATTTTCCGTGGATTGATGATTTCAACAAGCAGGCAGCCGAGGATATAGAGACCTTTAAGAACAAGATGGCCAAACGCTTCTCTGCCGATCTGGAACAGGTAGAAACAATTTTCAAAGATGTAAAAACAGCGTCAGACGCCTATATGACCTATAAATTAGGAGAGATGTCAGGCAAACCCGCCTCTGAAGTTGCCAAAACATACGGAAAAGGAAAGGCCAAAGGATGGGGCGCCCTTGCCAAAAGCCTGGGTATCAAACCCGGTTCCGAAGAGTTCCATGCCCTTAAAAAAGGCCACGACCTTGACCGCCCGGCACAATACAGCGACAGCGATGATGACGATGACAACGGCAAAGGGAAGGGCAAGGGCAAGGGAAAAGGAAAGGGGAAAAATAAGAATAAGAAAGACAAATAGCTGCGGCAGGATGCCCCTGCCACAGCTATCGACTTTCTTTATTTGAGCATCAGCCGACAAGCTTCATGGGCTGATCCAGATGTTTCTTTGCCAGGTCCACATAGACCTGTTTACCGTAGGTCCATAGCTCCCGGTCCCCGTCATTGACATCCCGGACTGTTTTGGCAGGATTCCCCACTGCCACGGCATAGGACGGGATTTTCTGGTTGGCCCGGACCAGACTTCCTTCCCCTACAATGGACCATTCCCCGGTCTCGGAAAAGATACTGAGAATGGCCCCCATGCCGATGACGGAAAAATCGCCGATGATGTTACCGTGGAGAACAGCCCCATGGCCCAAGGTAACGCTCTTGCCGATCAGATGAAGACCCTTGGGCGGGGCATGGATAATGACACCCTCTTCAACGGCAGTGCCGTTTCCGATTTCGATCTTTCCGTAATCCCCCCTTATGATAGCGCCGTGACCCACATAGCAGTTGTCGCCGATGGTCACGTCGCCGATAACCTGCGCGGTTTCACTTACATATGAATCCTTGCCGATCCTAGGTGAATTTCCGTCAAATTCAAAGAGCATGGGACCTCCTTATCCTTATAGATGCGATTAAAATCCAGGATCAAAATCCGTAGGTTTTGGTAATGATCTCACTCATGACTTCGCTGGCACCGCCGCCGATGGAGATGAGGCGAGCATCCCTGAACCGTCTGGAGATCCGCATATCATTCATGAATCCCATACCACCGAACATCTGGAGGCAACCTGAGGTGACATCGTTGAGCAGATTGCCCCCCAGCAGTTTACCCATGGAAATTTCCCTTGTGGGATCCTGGCCTGCTATTTTCATCCGTACGATATGGTAGGCCATCTGCTGCATGGTTTCGGCCTCTGCCAGCCAATGGGCCAGGCGATGACGGAGCACCTGTTTTTTGATCAGGGGTTTGCCGAAGACAATACGTCCCCGCAGATACTCTATGGTCTCTTTAATGGTTTCCTGAACCCCGATATAGGCCATGGGCAATACGGCAAACCGCTCATGCTGGAACTGTTGCATCTGCTGAATAAAGCCTTCGCCTTCGATACCGATAAGATTTTCCGCCGGGATCTTCATATTGTCAAAGTAGATCTCAGCGGTGTCTGAGCTGCGCATGCCCAGTTTGTCCAGTTTTTTGGAGACTGAATACCCCTTGATATTTGTAGGAACGACAAAAAGACTGAAACTATGATAACCGGATTCATCAGACGTCCGGGCCAGAAGGGTTAAAAAATCGGCCTGGAGACCATTGGTAATAAACGTTTTGGACCCGTTAAGGATATAGTGATCCCCTTCCCGCCTGGCAGTGGTCTTAAGGGCTGCCACATCAGATCCGGCATCCGGTTCGGTCACGGCAATGGCAGCAACCATCTCGCCTTTGATCGCCGGTTTAAGATAGGTGTCCTTGATATATTCGGATCCGAACTGCGCAAGAGCAGGTGTGGCCATATTGGACTGAACGGCAATGGCCATGGGAATCCCCCAGCAGTGAATCCTGGCACATTCTTCCATAACAACGGCTTCATACCAATAATCCAGGCCTTCACCGCCGTATTTCTCATCGTACCGGATCCCTAAAAAACCCAGTTCCCCCATCTTTCTGAAAATATCATGGAGAGGCGTAAAGCCTTCTTCTTCCCATTGATCCACATTCGGGTTGATCTCTTTGTTGACAAAATCCCTGACAGCTTTACGAACCAGGTCGTGCTCCTTGTTGAAATAAATCTCGCTTCCCATGGGTTATCCTTTATGTTTTGAATGTTACTTAATCTTATAGAATCAGGCCTTATAGTTGGTCTTAAAAGTTTCTGAATTAACGTCTATCCGGGTTTCAATCACATCCATAACGGGCGTCCTTATATTTAGGTTGTTCTGTGTTAAAAGGGGACGAACCTGTTGGGGAACCTAAGGAATCGTTTTGTTTTATGAAAAACAACACCCCGCTCCCTTTTCTATATTTAAATTATAGCACGACTATTTTAAAGTCAAATAAAAAAGTGTCGAACTTTGATTTTTATTTAATTTTCACTGACCTCCACTTATTAATCATCATTTAACGCCTCTATCCTCTTGAAGTTTCCAGATCATTAACAATCGAATCCCTTAGTTGCCAATGTTGACAAGAATTTAGAGAATCGACTATAGTGAAGCCTTAAAAAATTGCTTCTAAGAAAAGGGATTTAAAAAACATTCCTTGTCCATCGTTCAAAAAATATAGCAATTGCCATCAAAAATTTCGAAATGGCGGTAATGATAAGCTGATTGTCAGTGGATTCAATCTGAATGCATTTGTGGCAAATGCTATAACTCTGAGATAATAAATTTAATCATTCTAAATAATTCAAGAAAGGCGCAGACATATAGAAAGGCCATAATCTCCAGTTGCATCGGACCGCTTGGGATAAAGCTCCAAAATCCTCAACCGCTCCTCATACACTCGAAGTTCCCCCTCGACTGGCCCAAGGTATTTATCAAAGGTACCTTATATCTGATGCAGCAGGGGATTTTCTCTCACCCGGGTAAGGTTATCAGCCATGGAAAAATTATATGGATCACACTCCTTTGGAATCCCCCATGCCCTGTCTTTCTCCTCCCGCTCTATTTCAAGGGCAAGCATATGCTCAAAGGGATTTAACTTTTCATATTTCAGATCAGGAAGGGCCGGCATATTGCCGATGATATCCAGCAACGATCGTTTATCGGAAAGCCTTCCTCCGGAATAGTCCCCCCCGCCATTCCCCTGTTCGACAGATGGAAATGCACCATGGTGGACCGGGCTGCAATTCCCATGGGGCGTGATGAATAATTTAAACCGGGATTGTTTATGGGGATGGCATACCCCTTCTCTGTGGGTCCAGAACAGATTATCGCTGGACAGGGAACCGGCAAAATAGATTCCGATTGAAGACTTGTTTATAGTTTTCTTCACCGTTTCAATGGTTTCCTTAAGATAGACTTGAGTTTTCTCTTTATAGGTTGAAAAGTAATTGGGTTTAAAATCAATATAATCCACACCCAGTTCTTCTGCCAGTTTGATAAACCGGGGCATATCCCTGTAATTTTCCTCCAGCACGATGGTATTGATACCGATTCTGGTTTCCGGATCAAGGATATCCCTCTCACGAACCAGATTCCTGATGTTGTCCAGAAGAAATGCCAGCCCATATTGTTTTCTGCGGATCGGGTCATTGCCAAACATTACATCTGCATAATCCCCCTCATCAATAACACTCAGGCTGATCCTGAGATCATCTACGCCCAGTGCCAGACGCCGCCTCTCCCTTTTATTAAGGAGCAGTCCGTTTGTAAACAGCTTGACACGGATGCCTCTGGAATGGGCCTGATTGAGTATAAGGGTCATGGTTTCAGGATCGCTTAAAGGTTCCAGGCCTCCGGAAATTTTCACCAGCACAGGAATTCCCTGGGCCTCAATTTCTGATATATCCCGGAACACAGAATCAATCTCACTGGATGAGAGGCAATCAGACTTTTTTCCGGGATAATGGGAAATTTTCCTTGAACCATCGCTGCGGACGGTAACATTGGGACAAAACCGACATCGGCCCGGACAGGCCAGGCCCACAAAAAAGACAACCACATACATCTGATTGATGAAGTAATGGTTGACAATATTCAGATAGTCACCGTTTGGAGAAGCCTTCAGACACTCAGCCGCCGCCTTTGTACGCTGAATCAATTTATAGGAAAGCGTTAGTTCGTTCCTGGTAAGACCCATCTGCCCGGCAATGGTTTCCGCAGGGGAATGGGGAGCGTAGGCCAGATAGTCAACGATACCGGCTGTTCCGGCCACTACTCTGTCAAAACTTTCACGGGCCGGATCAGACGATCCCAATTCAGATTCAATTGAATTTCCCAGGCAGAGAATTTTAAGTTTTCCCAGTTCCTCTGCCAATGCGTTTGATAAATGATCTTCCATGGAATGCCTCCTTTATAATGGGTAGGCAGGCCCATGGATCAATGTCGAGTTTTTGAGATACCCTTTATGAATGTGCGTTATATTATCCTGCTTCAGGGATACCGAAATTTTGGACTTTCACTAGGGGCGATTGCCCTGTAGCCAATTCCCGTTCTGGGAACTGCCATCCACGGTTCCACAGTTCTCCGCCAGGTCTGATAAGATTCAGCCTGCCTATGCAGGTCAATATCCGCTTCCGATTCATAGGCCTCATAGAACAGGAATTGTGACGGGTCATCACGCCCTTGAAGAAAATCAAACCGCAAATTTCCCTTTTCCTTTATTGTATTGGCCTGATGGACTTTACTTGCTGCAATAAAATCGTCAATAAAACCCTGTTTCACAAAAACTGTGACTGCACTGATCTTCATGGGACCTCCTGAAATTAAGAACGGAATCAGATAATATTTGAATAGAGAGAATATGAACGTTCTTTCTCATAATGAAATATTTTCCAGAGCCGGTCAAGGTATTTGGATAATTAATTTTTTCATTTGCTTTTTGCCATTGTTTTTTTTACACTTTTGATAGAATAGTCTTTACTTTCAAGTTCATAGACTGATTCAGACAAACGCATTCTAATCGTTACTTAAAGGCTTCACACATCACCTTTTTTTCAAACGCCACTGCCTGAATCAGGATCATTAGTTTTGGTATTTAACCATTATCCGTTAAATCGGGCATGACCATTTCGGGTATGCACCGGATTGAATTCGGACCACAACGGCGCACAACTGAGCGGGGACGCCATGATCAAAGTACACCACCCAACCATTCAGGAACTCTTGGAAAATTTTCCTTTTTTCGTGGCTCTTTACGGCCCTGACTATAAAATCCGCTGGGCCAACAAAATCGCCAGAGAATTATCAAAACCATTTTTAAATGATTTAAATAATGTGAACTGCTATGAAATCTGGGGGCTTGCCGCCCCTTGTGAGGGCTGCCCTGCTAAAAACGTGTTAGACATCAGACAGACATCTGATATTGAACTTTCCGGTCACAGCCAGCCGGAATGGCCAAAAGAAAATGGAACGTGGCAACTCAACCTGGTGCCGGTCATAGGTCCCAACAACCGCCCGGAGGCCATTCTTGAGACCGCCTGCAACATCACACTGATGAAACAGACTGAAACTGATTTAAAGGAGAGCCAGTCCCGGCTCAGCGATGCCCAGCGTCTGGCGCATATCGGCCATTGGGAGCTTACGCCGGAGACAGGAGACCTGTTCTGGTCAGAAGAAATCTTTCGGATTTTTGAAATTGATCCCACATCTTTTGACGCCTCCTACGAGGCCTTTCTAAATGCCACCCACCCTGATGACAGAAAAACCGTCCATCAGGCATTTACCCGGTCCCTGGAAACAAAACGCCCATACAGTATTGAACACAGGCTTCTCATGGATGACGGCCGGATAAAACACGTTCAGGAGCGATGTAAAACAGACTATGATTCACAGGGCAGTCCTGTCAAATCCATTGGAACCGTTCAGGATATCACTGAGAACAAAAAAATAGAGGCTGAAAACAAACAGCTTCAGGAAAAAATCCAACAGGCCCAGAAAATGGAATCCGTTGGCAGATTAGCCGGCGGTGTGGCCCATGATTTTAATAATATGCTTTGCGTGATTCTAGGACATCTGGATCTTATCATGGATGACATGGAGGATTGCGATCCCTTATTCTCCCCGCTTGAGGAAATTCAGAATGCTGCCCAGAGGTCGTCAGACCTGACCCGCCAATTACTGGCATTTGCTCGCCAGCAACCCATTGCCCCCAGAATTCTTGATCTGAATCATGTGATTGAAAACATGTTGAAAATGCTTTACAGACTCATTGGCGAAGATATTGACCTGATATGGATACCCGGCCAAACCCCGGGAAAGATCAAACTGGACCCCAGTCAGGTCGACCAAATTCTGGCCAATCTTTGTATCAATGCCAGAGATGCCATTGCCACAAACGGCAAAATAACCATTGAAACCCACAGGGCATGTCTTGACGAGGCTTCCTGCAGACACAGGCCGGACTTCTTCCCGGGGGAATTTGTAATTCTGGCAATCAGCGACAATGGGTGCGGTATGGACAAAAAGACAATAGCCCGCCTGTTTGAACCCTTTTTTACCACCAAAAAAGCGGATAAAGGTACAGGACTGGGGCTTGCCACAACCTATGGCATAGTAAAACAGAACAAGGGGTTTATCAATGTATACAGTGAGCCCGGGACAGGCACCACTTTCAAAATTTATTTTCCGGTCTACAGGGGAGATGAAACCGCCCTACTGCCGGAAACACCCGAGCAAAGTATTTCAGGCGGTAACGAAACCATTCTGCTGGTGGAAGATGAAGTCATGATCCTTAAGTTTTGCTCAAAGATGCTCCAAAAACTGGGATACCAGGTATTTGCAGCCAACTCTCCGTCCCAGGCCCTTGACCTGGCAAAGTCCCATGGGAAATCCCTTGACCTGCTGATCACTGACGTCATCATGGCCCAGATGAGCGGCAGGGATCTTGCCGAAACACTGACCCGAAATTTCCCAAACCTGAAGACCCTTTACATTTCCGGATATACCGCTAATGTAATCGCCCACCACGGTATTCTGGAAGAGGGGATCATGTTTCTTCAAAAACCCTTTTCCACGAGTCAACTGGCCCATAAAGTTCGTGAGGCTTTGGGTGCTCTCAACTGATCTCCCCGCCGGCCTCTCCCAAGGGATCTGCCCTGTGGGTTTCAATTCCCCGTGATCTGGTGTACATAGATATTTGTCTGAGCCTGGACCGGATCTTAGGATAATTCCGGAACCGCCGAAACAGCCTTTTGCCAGTTTTTTGGAGAAACCAATATGAAGATAGACCGGCTTTTGTCCATGACCATCCTGCTGCTGAACCGCAGGAAAATGACGGCACCGGATCTGGCCGACTATTTTGAAGTCTCTGTGAGAACCGTGTACCGGGACGTGGAGACCCTTAACCTGTCCGGTATTCCGGTTGTCTCTTTCCAGGGACAGGGCGGGGGCTTATGCATTCCGGATCATTATAAACTGAGCCGGCAGTTGTTGACTTTCTCAGATATGGTATCCATTCTCACCACCCTTAAAGGGGTAAACCAAACCCTGAACAACAAGGAAGTTACCCGGGCCATTGAAAAAATAACCGCCCTGATCCCCCCGGAAAAAGAGGCCCAATACCGAAAGCATGCCAATTCGTTTCTCGTGGATATCAAACCATGGGGAGCATCCGGCCTGCATCAGGAAACCATGGCACAGGTTCATGAAGGGGTGACCCAGTCAAAGCGATTGGACTTTGTCTATGCTAAACCTGATGGGCAGACCGGCAAGCGGCATGTCGAGCCTTACACTCTGGCGTTCAAGGGATGGGCCTGGTATCTTCTGGCCTTTTGCCGGACGCGCATGGATTTTCGGGTATTCAAGCTGTCGCGGATGCGGGAACTTTGCCTTGGCCATGACCATTTTGTCCGAAAAGATATATCTCCTGAACAATTCTTTACCCCGGAGTATAATTCAGATCCAAAAGTTTCATTTACCCTGCGCTTCAAGGATAAGATGCGATCTAAAATGGAAGAGTATGTGGCACCGGATCTTATCATCCCTGCCCCCAAAACGCAGGACGGCAGCCGATGGCTTCTGACCCTGTCTCTGCCCCGCAATGACTGGCTCTATTCATTTCTCCTGGGCCTTGGTCCGGAAGTGGAAGTGATTGATCCCCCGGAAATAAGGCAGACGCTGGCAAAAAAAATACATCTCATGAAAAATCTTTATTCAAACCTGACATAGGGGTGTCACAGCTCTGATGTATAGTCGATCTACATTGGGTAAAACACCCGACGAGAAAAACGATTATTATCATTACTATGGAGGATTTGAGATGGAACGCGTCAAATTGGAAAAATTCACCCTTACAGGTTTAGGAACACGGACCAACAATCAGGCGGAAATGGATCCCCAAAAGGCCAAGATCGGAAAATTATGGCAGGCGGTTGGCGGCGCCCTTGAATCGGCAGACATAAAACCTGCCAGCATATTTGGTGTCTATCACAACTATGAATCGGATCAGAACGGAGCATATGACCTGACAGCCGGTACCCGGGAGCCCTTTCCCGGAAAAGGAACCCGATCCGTGACCATCCCCTCCGGCACCTATATCAAATTCACCCGGGTAGGCCCGCCCATGGAAACCGCTATGGCAGCCTGGCAGGAAGCCTGGACATATTTTCAGCAGCCGGATGCCCCCGAGCGCACCTTTGTCTGTGATCTTGAAACTTATACCGGCACAGACACCCTTGACCTTTTCATCGGTATCAAACAGGAGGCCTGATGACAGAATCTTTTCCGGAACTGGTATCGGCCTGCGGCCTCTATTGCGGTGCCTGCCATAAATACAAAAAAGGCAAATGCCCGGGATGCCGGGACAATGACAAGGCAACCTGGTGTAAAATAAGGGTCTGCATCCGGGAAAACGGGTACAGCACCTGTGCAGACTGCACCACCTACCAGGACGTTAATGACTGTAAAAAATTCAACACCCTGTTTTCAAAATTTTTTGCCCTGGTATTCAGATCCGACCGAAAGGCATCCCTGGCAAAAATTTCCCAAATCGGTATCCCGGCCTATGCAGCGCAAATGGCTGAAAAAGGTCAGGTTGTCATCAAAAAGTGACAAATCCCCCCTGTCCCAACCGCGGGACAGGGGAACCATCGTAGAATCGCACCTGTTATCGCGATTCGGTCGCAGTTCTGCGCTGTGCGCGATTGTCAATATATGATGGTTCAGTCTATATTGGAAATCTGAGTTTTGATACTATACGTGCTCTAATGATTGTCAAAAAAACGTTCCGAAAAACATCAATAGGAAGGGCAATCACCAAAAGGCAAATCGATTGTAGTATGCGGAATTTTCAACCTTAAATGGTAGAAAGAGATACTATGGTCTCGGAATGCGATTTGCTATAATTCTCATATTTTAAGGAATCGTTACAAAATAACTTGATCTAAATTATTTCCAAAACCCCTTAAAAACTGCTTAAAGCGGCGGGTATTTTGAAAACAAAAGATCAAGTAATTTTGGAGCCGATCCTAAGTTGGTCTTTCTTATCATTTCCCTTTCGTTTTTTATCCGCCTCTATTCTCAACCTTTCGATTATCCACTTAGTATCACTTCTTAATTCACTAATTGTGGGTTTTTTTATCCCATAAAGAACATCTTCCATTTGCTCCATTAGTTTCAACATTCCATCAAGTTTTTCATTAGACGGCTTTTCTTTTGA
>PIVQ01000774.1 GCA_003354055.1 Desulfobacteraceae bacterium
GCCCTGTGATAATGTTTCTGAAGAGAGAGCTTGGCACCTGGTTTTACCGTTATCCGCTTGACTTGATAGCGCTGGGCCATATCGATAGTCTCATAATCCCCCCAGGGGCGATAGACCTTGGCATGGGTGATGGCCTCTTCTCTTTCTTGTGCCTTTAACTGTCCTACAATCTTTTTGACATCCTGAACCTGGTCCCTTGGGGCGACCAGAACCGCATCCTTGGTCTCGACAATAACAAATTTTTCAAGCCCAACTGCGGCAACCAACCGGCTTTCTGCATGAATATAGGTTTCATTTACATTATGAACAAGTACATCTCCCTGGGTCACATTCCCAAGGGTATCTTTCCGGCCGGTCTGCCAGAGAGCATCAAAAGATCCCAGATCGTTCCAGCCGGCATCCAGGGGAATAACCACTCCCTTGTCTGTCTTTTCCATAACGGCATAATCAATGGAATCCCCCTCAATAGCTTCAAATGCTTCACGGTCAATTCTGAAAAAGTCGAGATCCCTTTTTCCTTTGGTAATAGCTTTTCTGCAGCCAGCCATCATATCAGACGCCAGGGCCTCCAGCTCTGAGCAAATAGCAGAGGCTTTAAACATGAACATTCCTGAATTCCAGCAGAAATCTCCGGATTCAACATAGGTACAGGCAGTTTTTAAATCCGGTTTTTCTACAAAACATTCGATCCTGCTCGCACCGGATTCCTGATCCAGGATCTGGCCTTTTTGGATGTATCCGTAACCTACTTCAGGGGATCCCGGGACAATACCGAAGGTGACAAGATAGCCTTGTTTGGCAAGTTTGTTTCCCTGTGAAATAACGGATTGAAAGGCTGCCTGATCCTCAATAACATGGTCTGCCGGGAGAACCAGCATAATAGGATCACTATCCAGTGGATCGCTATCCGGTGGAGAATCACTATCGCTGCCCTCTCCTGTGATGGTCAGGGCTGCCAGGGCAATTGCAGGGGCTGTATTTCTACCTATGGGTTCAAGGATAATGGCTGTGGCGTTATTATCTATCTGTCGCAACTGTTCCGCTGTCATGAACCTGTGGGCCTCGTTACAAACCACGACAGGCGCGCCCAGTTCAGGAATTGCCGTCAGCCTGAGCAGGGTATTCTGAAGCATGGTGTGTTCATTGTATAAATCGATGAGCTGCTTGGGATACAAAGCCCTGGACATTGGCCAGAGGCGGGTTCCGGAGCCGCCGGCCATAATAACGGGAACAATCATTTTTACTCCTTTTTTGCAATATAGAATGCGATGCTCAACCCTTTTTCAACTGGAAAAACGTCGTGGCTGACCAGGGACATACCGCTGGCTGAAAACCAGTTCGAGATCTGTTCTTTGGTAAATCCCAGCCAGGATCCGCCGATAATTTGTTTAATTTCTTCACGGTCATGCTTCTGAAAGTCCGCCAGAAGGAAGAGACCGCCGGGTTTAAGTACCCGGCATACCTCATGGGCGCATTTTTCAGGCTCAATAAGATGGAACAAGACCATACTCATGATGGCAGTATCGACCTCACGGTCTCGCATTGGAAGATTTTCCACTTCGCCGAGCCTCAGCTCAAGACTATCGAGGTCAGGGAGTTTTATCCTTGCCTGTTCAAGCATTTCAGGTGAGGCGTCCACACCGATAAGGGTCTGAAATTCCTTATTTGCCATTCTGGAAAGCAACTCTCCGGTTCCGCAACCTAGATCTGCTATGACGGTCTTGCCTTCTACTTTTTCTTCGAAAATGCGGTTGAGGTCGAATTCACCCAGCACCTCTTTTTTCAGACGGTCCCATTGGGGGGCCACAGTCTTGAAAAATCTTTTTGTTCTGTTTTTTCGCAGGGTAATACTCTGTTCCGCCCTTTGTAGATCCTGGACAAAAAGGGGGTCTGTTTCGACTTGAATACATGCCAGATTGATCAATTCACGGGTGGCATCGGTACCGTTGGCAGAGTAGTAAATGAAACTCCCGTCTTTTCGGGATTTCAGCAGCCCTGCCTCAAGCAGAATTTTAAGATGTCTGGAGACGCCTGACTGGATCATGTCCACAATGGATACGATTTCATTTACATTAAGTTCAAAATGGTTGAGAATATTCAGCAGTCTGAGCCGGGTCGGGTCAGACAGGGCCTTGAATTGTTTAATAATGTCCATGGATGTAATAAAATTTATATGGTTAAATGGTTATTTCCTGTCCGTACTCAAGTACCTGGCAGTCAATTCCTTTTGCCTGTACCTTATCCCTGAAATCTTCAGGATCGGCCTGGATTACTGGAAAGGTGTTGTAATGTATGGGAATCACCTTTCCTGGGTTTACAAACTCAGTAGCTTTAACAGCGTCGTCAATACCCATGGTAAAATTATCCCCGATGGGCACCATCATAACCCGGATATCGTTATAATCTCCGATGAGTTTAAAATCGGAAAACAGCCCGGTATCTCCTGTATGATAAATAGTGGTATTCTTAAGTGTTATCAAAAGTCCCGTGGCAGATCCGTGGCAGAGGTTATCCGGGGTGGTTGACCCGTGCAGGGCCTGGGTCAGTTTTACCCTGCCGAACTCAAAGTCAAATGCGCCGCCGATATGCATATTGTGGGCATTGCCCCCCTTGGAGGCAATATAGCTTGCCAGTTCGTTCTCGCAGATGCACAGGGCATTACATCGTTTGGCAATTGACAGGGTATCTCCGAGATGGTCTCCATGGCCGTGGGTCAGAAGAATAAAGTCAGCATCCACCTCATCAGAGGTCACAGGCGATGTGGGGTTATTGTCCAGAAAAGGGTCAATCAAAATACGATGTCCCTCATCCGTAGTAATCTGAAATGCGGAATGGGAAAAATATCTTATTTTCATGGGCAATCTCTCCTTTTGTAAACTGTTAAGGCGTGGCGTCAAATTTAAATTTATCGATACAAAATTGACCATCCTAAGTGAATAGCCGTCGATGGAAATGCCACGCCAACTACCTGGGTGGTTTATTTTTGATGCTCCACTTTAACCTGTTTTATCATATTGGGCTTAAATCTCAACCCGGACATAAGTGTATCAAACTTGCGTTTATCTATCCTGATGTCTCATACAGTGTTGAACAATAGTGTCTCACTCAACACGTCAAAAAAAAATCAATGAATGAACCCACCGATCATTTTAACACTATTTGCTATAATTTAAGCAGGTTGGAAAATAATCCCTTGGAAATTTTCATCCTGGCATAGGAATTGTAATACCTGTAACGGACGAACACAACACATGGTTAAGCTAAAAGACCATACCATATTATTAACAATAAGGAGACTCTCATGAGCGTATTGGTTGGAAAAAATGCACCGGAATTTACAGCAACAGCAGTTGAAAAAGATCAGATCATTGAAAATTTCACC
>PIVQ01001613.1 GCA_003354055.1 Desulfobacteraceae bacterium
CTGCCTGTTCATGCCGCCTTTTCAAAGGCAATTCCAGGATATCAGGAACGGGTAAAGGAGTTTAACCGGGAACTTACCGCCATGATCAAAGACGGCACCTTTGATATACTCCTGGAAATCCATAATTTCAAATAGTGCCTTTCACTTCTTGAGGAGAAACCATGCTGACCGGAATCCATTTTCTATTGACCTATGCCTGCAATTTTGAATGCGACCATTGTTTTTTATACTGCAGTCCCGGCACCAGGGGCACCTTTACCCTTAATCAGGTAAAAACAACCCTCAAGGAGGCCAAGAAGATCGGGACCATTGATCATATTTTTTTTGAAGGGGGCGAACCCTTTCTCTATTATCCCCTCTTAAAGGAAAGCCTTACCCTGGCAACTACGGCAGGATTTAAAACAGGGGTGGTCACCAATGCCTATCCGGCAAGCACGGTTGAAGATGCCGGACTCTGGCTTGAACCGTTGCAGACAGCCGGTCTTGATTTCTTAAGCATTTCCAATGATGAATTTCACTATGGGGATGATCCGGACAATCCGGCGGCCACAGCTCTTACGGCAGCAGAAAAACTTGGAATCAATACAGCTTCCATTTGTATAGAACCGCCAGAGGTAATTGATAGTCCGTCAGGCAAAAAGGACAAGGGTGAACCCGTGGTGGGCGGCGGTCCGCGCTTCAGGGGCAGAGCTGTTGAAAAACTGGTAAAGAATCTTCCCACAAGACCCTGGGAAAGTCTGTGCCAATGCCCGGATGAAGATTTGGCGAATCCGTCCAGAGTTCATGTGGATTCATTTGGCCATGTCCATCTCTGCCAGGG
>PIVQ01000775.1 GCA_003354055.1 Desulfobacteraceae bacterium
AAAGCGGACTTCAGTATAAAGTGATCACTGAAGGAAGCGGGAAAAAACCCGCTACTACAGATACCGTTGAAACGCATTATGAAGGTAAGACACTTGATGGTGTAATATTTGACAGCTCATACAAACGTGGAAAAACAACAACTTTCCCACTGAATGGCGTCATTAAAGGCTGGACAGAAGCGCTTCAGATTATGGCTGAGGGTTCAAAATATGAGCTGTATATTCCATCTGAGCTTGCATATGGTTCAACCGGCAGTGGGGGGACGATTGAACCATATTCCACATTGATTTTCACTGTTGAACTTATTGCGGTAAAATAACAACTCATCGGATTCTCCGAATTCCGGGGATGATAATTCTGAGAATCCGATGACACTTTACTTAATTACCTAAATCGAGAAGAGGTTCTGTTGGTAAGAAATCTGAGCTACAAATGATTATCCAATGGCTAATTGCCAGAATTTCTTTTGGTCTGAATTAGCGTTTCCAATATTTTTTGTGTCCTGAAGAATTCAGGCCCCTGAATAGTCCGAGCAAAGATAATCAGTTCTGACAGGTTAACATCAAACTGAGCAAATCCAAAAACGGTGAGACCGCCCTTACTCCTTTCCAGAACGGCGGCTGACAATCAGGGTAGCAACAGGTTGATAATCGATAGAATCATCCATTGGAAAAAATCAATTACAGGGTCTAAAACACCTAAATAAAGCAGTCCGATAATAATAAAAAATCCATACCGCTCAATACGGAAAAGGTAGTTTTGAATTCTTGGGGATGCAAAGCCCATAAGAATTTTTGATCCATCAAGAGGCGGCAGTGGTATCAAATTAAACGCAGCTAAAATGATGTTGATTTTCGCAAAATAATAGAGAAGCTGTGCAGGCATACTTGACGGAGCAGGGGACAGCAGGCGATAGAGAAAAAGAGCACTAAACGCCAGTATCATGTTTGCGATGATCCCTGCGGAAGCGACCAGCACCATCCCCATTCGCCGGTTACGCAGTTGGTTGAAATTAACCGGCACCGGCTTTGCCCAGCCAAAACCGAAAATAAAGAGCATTATGGTACCCATAGGGTCTAAGTGTTTGATAGGATTAAGGCTTAGACGGCCGAGTGATTTGGCTGTGGGATCACCACAGCGATACGCTACCCAGCCATGTGCCAGTTCATGAAAAATAATGGCATACAAGAGCGGTATGGCAATTAGGACAAAAGCAAGCGGATCATTTAGTAATAGATTGAGCAGGCCCATTAGTACCCCTTATAAATAGTTTCCAGACATTAAAGCAGCACTCGGTGTGCGTGGCTTTTCGTGCCTGCTGAATATATCATTCCTGTCCTTATTTTCCTACCGTGATCGAAAAACTGGATAAAAAATATGAATTGGCTTGGGATGAACTTCCTGTGACCGCTGAAAGCGGCAGCAAATAATGGAAAGAGCAGCGAGTCGTTGTTACTGTTCTCGCGGTTCAAGCTGTTCTCGCTATCTCTCCGGCCTATAAACCAAATAATCAGGCGCCAGATAAATCCCCTGTCCGGCCAGGTTTTGAATTCTGTAAAGATAAGCCGCACCGGTTAAAATTTGTTTTGCAACATCAACAACGGTTCTGTTTTCATAGTTTTCAAGATAGGAATGTTTAACACAGGAATTTAAAGCGCTCATGGGCGGGCCGCTCCAGATTTAATCACCGCCATCTTCTTAGGTTTCCAGACTCTTTGTCATTGACAGAAATACAGTATTTACCTATAAAAATCGGTAAGATTGGGGGGCGAGGGGCATGCTCGACCCGATCCGAACGAAATTTACTATTCAAGGACAGGATCATGCACGTATTAATTATAGAAGATGATAAAAAAATAGCAGCCTTCATTAAAAAAGGGTTAGTTCAGGACGGGTTTATAGTTGACCATACTGCAGACGGTGAAGAGGGCCTTCATATGTGTCTTACAAGAGAGTATGATGCCGCAGTGGTTGATATCATGCTACCCTCTCTGGACGGGTTTGCCATTATTGAAGGAATGAGGAACAGTGGTATTCATACCCCGGTGTTGATACTGAGCGCAAAACGGACATTAGATGATCGAATTAAAGGATTCCAAAAAGGGGGGGATGATTACCTGGTTAAGCCATTCTCTTTTTCTGAGCTACTTGTTCGAATTAAGGCATTGATCAGAAGATCCCGCGGCACGGTGGCACAATCACAGCTAATTGTAGGGGATCTGTCCTTAGACCTGATGACCAGGGAGGTTTTCAGAAGAAATGAAAAAATAGAGCTTCAGCCCCGAGAATTCGCCTTACTTGAGTATTTCATGTGCAACCCCGGCAAAGTATTATCCAAAACATTGATTCTTGAGAAAATCTGGGAATTCCATTTTGATCCTCAAACCAATGTTGTGGATGTACTGGTATGCAGGCTTCGGTCAAAAATTGACAAAAAGTATGAACAAAAAGTTATTCGTACTGTCAGAGGTGTCGGGTATGTTCTGGAAGAATCTGAATAAAATTACCGGTCAAATAGGTTTCAAACTCACTCTGTGGTATTCAGGCATACTATTTTCTTTGATCATGGTCTTTTGCATATGCACGTATGCATTTCTTGCCTCTACACTGAAAGCCACAGATCTTCAAGAAATCAAGATAAAATTAAATGAAATTCAGGAGGCATATGACTCGACCGGCGAACAGGGACTTGAGCGGTTCGCCGCTCTCCACAAGGGCGGCAAGCTGAAATACAGTCTCTTTATACGTGTGAGTGATAAAGACAATGTTACCCAATACCGGATAGCCCGATTTAAAAAAGGCAATTTTCCGATTGCATCACTCAGCAGGGAAGAGTTAAAAAACGACACTTGGATATCACTGACAAGTGATACGACAAGACATGAGTTGGATATTTTAACCGTTGAAATCCCGGATGATTTATTCCTTCAATTAGGTGTCGGCAGTGAAGAAAGAGATCAGATCTTATTCCGGTTGCGCCATTTATTCTTATTAGGCATCCTTCCCTTTTTATTAATGGGTGTTACGGCTGGTTTTTTTCTTTCAATGCGTGCCTTAAGTCCGATTAGAAGCATCATCAGTACGGTAAAGGCCATTGATGAGGGTATAATGAGCTCCCGGGTCAAAGAAAAGGGAACCGGCGACGAACTGGATGAGCTTGCCCGGCTGTTCAACGGAATGCTCAATCGAATCAGCCGCCTGATTAAAGGAATGGAAGACTCCCTTGACAATGTGGCACATGATCTACGAACACCTCTGACGCGGTTGAGAATGATTTCTGAAGAGGCGCTGACGAAATGGCCGGATCCCGATGCCAGCCGGAAAGCGCATGAGGATGCCATTGAAGAATCGGAACGGATAATCAGAATGCTGAATACCTT
>PIVQ01001614.1 GCA_003354055.1 Desulfobacteraceae bacterium
CATCCATTTTCTGCAAACTGATGGTCTGCTTGACATTGAAGAGGTTTTTTGAGCCTTCTTCGCGCTTTGTTTCTAGCTGTGGCATTTTCTTATCCCTATTTTAAAGTTGTGCTGGCATCTCACCCAGCGAGGACACTTAGTCGTTCATTCAGTGAGCCGACCACTGACAGCCCTACTCAGGAAACTCTTATTGAGAGTGATTTTCTATCCCTCAATCGTCAACGCTTCCCTTTCGCTACGGGATCTCTCAGTGCGGTTCGTCGCTAATTCAAAGACACGGCAAAGGTACTTCGCCCTTTGTTATTCCTGCCTCGCCAAATTACAAATCTGGTGGCTGTGTCCGATATTCCGCTATGCAGGGCCAGATAATTACTCCGTCTGTACATGATGAATATCGCCGCACTAAAATCAATTTATCAAGTCATCACAGTGTTGGCAAAGGAGTATTCCTGTATCAGGATTATATACCCATCCATCGGCTTCTTGACTTCCAGCCATTCCGCACTCATCACAAGCGCAATAGAATTCTGGATCTCCGTCAACATCACCGTCTTTTATGTTTCCTATGCCCTCTATTTCCTCGATAAAACTCATTTTACTTACTCCACATACTGATAGCTTTTTATCGTATTCCCATGTATTTGTGCGTCTGCAAGGACAGTTTGAAATCATATTTCAGGCACGCCTCAACACAAAGCTTCGTTGCCTTCTTAGACTGGCTGAGTGGCTGCAACCAGATAGGCACATAACGTTCTTTCCTGATTTCAGGGACAAGACACAATATTTCATCGATATCGGCCTGTTTACCCACTGGCATCTT
>PIVQ01000776.1 GCA_003354055.1 Desulfobacteraceae bacterium
TGCCGTTGAAAAGACCATCATTCTGATCCAGGAGGTATCTACCCACCCCTGGATCAGGAAGAGCACCATACTGAGGCTGAACAACACCGTCCAGATCAGGATCTGACACTTGATTTCCCGGACTGACCAGATCATGTCAAAGCCCGGAGCGGCGGGAATGACGTGTCCGGCGGCGGATTTTTTAGTTTCCCCTGATATCTGTTTCAGGCAGACCAGAAGATAATGGGGTAGTTGCCAGAATGCCAGGGCAGCCACGAGAACGATAAGGCCGGACAGATCGGCAACAGCTATTTGCCCGGGAACGGCTGTCCACCCCATGGCCGGTGGGATCATCCCGCAGAGGGTACCGGGTATCATGGCCCAGAGACTTATCTTCTTAATCGGGGTGTACAATCCGTTGTAGCAGATTAAGGCGGCAAGGCCGAGCAAGAGAGGCCCTCCTGATTCATAGGACAAAAAAAGACCGGAAAGCCCGATTAAGATCAGTCCAGTGGCCAGTATTTTTGCCCATGGAAGAGAAAAGAGGTTTCGGGCCAGTACCCGGTTCCGGGTCCGGACAAATCGCAGGTCCCAGTCTCTGTCCTGAATATTGTTTAAAACAGCAGAGCCGCAGGCCAGCATCAGTACCCAACTCCCTAACATGAGGCTTTCTGCATCGATTTTGCCCTGGGCCAGGACATGGCCGGCCAGGGCCGATAAAGAAATATAGAGGCTTAAATGGAGCTTTGTCAGTTCGGCAAGCGCCCTGCCCGGTATGGCCTGGGCCGACTTTTGGAGTATGACCGGATTACCACTCATTGATCACCACTCATCTTCCTGCGCCATCCACTCGTCAAATTCATCCTGGGACACAACCCTTATTACACCGGTCATATCCGCATGGCCGGTGCCGCAGAACTCCGTACACTGAAAAAAGTATTCCCCCACTTCTTCAGGCAGAAACCAGGCATAGGTATTTATCCCCCTTACCGCATCCACCTTGACCCTGAAAGCCGGGATAAACATGGAGTGGATGACATCCAGGGAGGTAATATTCAGCTTTACCGGTTTATTCACCGGCACCACAATCTCATTTTCCGTTTCCTTGTCATTGTCATAGACAAAGATCCAGGAAAAGGACTGGCCCAAAACCTCAATCTCCATGGCACCTTCAGGTACATTCCGCAAGCCGGTATAGGATTGCCAGCCTGAAATAAACATGAACGTGGCAATCACCGTTGGAATGAAGATCCAGGCGATTTCCAAAAAAACATTACCCCGGATATCCGAAGGCACCGGGTGTTTGCTGCGCCGGTACCGGATCACAAAATAGATCATGACCAGGGTAATGGCAAACAAAAAGAGAAAGGAAAAGCCGATGATAAAATAAAAAGTCCTGTCTACCAGGGTAACAGGGTTTACAAGTTCATTCATACCTATACCTCACCTGAATGCAATATCCCAAAATGTAAAACCGATCATTATGGCCAGAAAACTTATCGTCGATAAAAACGAAATCACAAGAAGCCTGCCCTCGAATTTCATGTGCATGAAAATCAACAGCACCAGACTTGCCTTAAGTGATGCGATCCCTAAGGCCACCCATACGTTGAATCTGCCCATATCCACATAAGAGGCGCCCACGGTGATACCGGTGAGCACAAGCAGAGCCAGGAGCACCGTAAAAAGGGTTTTATACGAAATTATGTGTATATTATTTTCCATAAACATATCTCCCGAAAAGCTGTCATATAATCAGATAAAACAAGGGGAATATAAATATCCAGATCAGATCCACCAGATGCCAGTAGAGCCCTGCATTTTCCAGCAGGGCAAACCGGGTTGGGGTAATTTTCCCTGCCTGGACATAGGCCATGGCCACGGCAAGCACGGTCATACCGATGATGATGTGCAGGCCGTGAAGCCCTGTGATTACATAGTAAAGGCCGAAAAAGATATTCTGGCCTATGGGGCCGTCCAGCAATTCTTCCGAATTTGGGTAAATCCCGTGGCTGATCTTGTGCCCCCATTCAAAATACTTGTTAACCAGAAAGATCAGACCGCACACAATTGAGCTGCCAAGGGCAATCAGGGCAATTGCCTTCTGGGACTTCTGCACCGCGGTGATAGAGGCGGCCACGGCAAAACTTGACACCAAGAGGATGACGGTATTCATCATCCCAAACATCCGGTTCAGCTGCTTGCCCCCTTCAATAAAGTCCTCGGTGTGCACGGTCAGGTATACTGCGTAGAGGACAAACAATCCGCCGAAGAGTATGATTTCCGTGTATAAAAAGAGCCACATCCCCAGTTTTTTACCGGATTCGTCGTTGTGCGGTGACGTCTGATTTAAAGACATGAGGGCTTCCCTTTATGAGTTCCGGTCGTTTTCGTTTTCCCGTTCCTTTACCACCCCTGTAAAATCGTAAGGGTAGTCCAGAACAACAGGATCGCTGTCAAAATTATGCAGGGGCGGCGGAGAACTGGTCTTCCACTCCAGGGTCACCCCTCCCCAGGGATCTGCAGGCGCATTCCGTTCCTGCCTGAAGGTCAGGGCAAGATTGATAAACATCAGACCAATACCGATGATCATGAACAATGCACCGAACCCGGCGAAAAAATTGCCGGCAGCATACTGGGGCAGATAATCAAAGTACCGCCTGGGCATCCCCTGAAGCCCCAGGATAAACATGGGCACATAGTGGAAGATAAACCCGCCGGTCACAAGGACGGAGGCTATATAGGCTCTTTTAAAATTATACATCCTGCCGAACATCTTGGGCCACCAATAGTGGAGGGCCGCAAAAAAGGCAAACCCCGTCCCCCCGAACATGGTGAAGTGGAAATGGGACACCACAAAATGGGTATCATGGACATGGATGTCTGTGCCGGCGGCGCCAAGCACAAGGCCGGTGAGTCCGCCAACGGAGAACAGGTAGATAAAACAGAGTGCCAGAAAAAGCGGCGGCGTCATCTGGATGGCCCCCTTGTACAGGGTGGAGACCCAGGAAAAAACTTTTATGGCTGAAGGTATGGCGACCACAAAGGTCAGCAAAGAAAATACAAATACGGCGGTATCACTCATACCGGAGGTGTACATATGGTGGGCCCAGACCAGAGATCCTGCCACGGCGATGGCCATGGACGAGGCCACAATGGCCTTGTAGCCGAAGATGGACTTTCTTGCAAATACCGGGATAATTTCGGAGATCACCCCCATACCGGGCAGAATCATGATGTAAACAGCCGGATGGGAGTACATCCAGAACAGATGCTGATAAAGTATGGGATCCCCGCCTTTGGCCGGATCAAAGAGTCCGATGTTAAAGAACCGCTCGACCATGACCAGGACAAGGGTAATGGTTACTACGGGCGTTGCCAGCAGCTGCACCCAGGA
>PIVQ01001615.1 GCA_003354055.1 Desulfobacteraceae bacterium
GGAACCTATATGGTGGCCTGGATGGATATCAACAAAAAAGAAAACCCCCTTTACGAACAATTTGACAGGGTCTGCGCCCTGATGAAAAAATATGATGCCGTCCTCTCTTTAGGCAACGGCATCCGGGCCGGAGCAATCCATGACAGCCATGACAGAGCTCAGATGGCAGAGATGATCATCAACTGCGAACTGGCTGAAATCGGCCGTAACATGGGTTGCCAGATGATGGTTGAAGGCCCCGGCCACGTACCGCTGGATGAAATCGAAGGCAATATCATGCTTGAAAAACGGATGTCCGGGAATGCACCCTATTATGTACTGGGCCCCATCCCCTGTGACACCGGTGCCGGATATGACCACATTACCGCGGCCATCGGAGCTGCCTCCTCCGCCCGTTTCGGCGCTGACCTGATCTGCTACATCACTCCGGCTGAACATCTGGCCCTGCCCACAGTGGCCGATGTCAGGGAAGGCGTAAGAGCCACCCGCCTGGCTGCCAGAATCGGTGATATCTCCAAATATCCGGAACGCAGAGAAAATGAAAAACAGGCAGCCATGGCCAGAAGGGACATGCGCTGGGACGACCTTGAAAAATACCTGCTCTTCCCGGAGGTGGCAAAATCCATCCGTGAGGAACGGGCACCGGAACAAAAAGAAACCTGCACCATGTGCGGAGATTTCTGTGCCATGAAAAAAGGCATGGAAATATTTGAAAAAGATATAACAGACAAGAGGTAAGCCATGTCATTGCTTGAACAGACCATAGGATCAATACGGGAAACCCTGGACCAGGATGCCCTGGCCGCAGCAAAGGACCG
>PIVQ01001616.1 GCA_003354055.1 Desulfobacteraceae bacterium
ATTATTTCACCACAATCTAATAGTCCTATTATCGGATGTATTATGGACATCGTTGTTGGTGCTGCTAAATTAACATCAAAACATCAATTTATTGATGAGGAAATGTTACCACATATCTTAGCAAAAATATCTAATTTTAATGGTATTATTCCAAAACCAGATATGATTAATAATGAAGGTAAAAAATATTGGAGTGGTAGAACTTTAATGTCTTTAATTATTCCAGATGGATTTAATTATTTCAAAAAGGATGATTCAGAAAATATTGAAATTATTAATGGTAAATTAATTACAGGAACACTTGATAAAAAAACTGTTGGTTCAAAGGCAGGAGGTTTAGTTCATATGATTACAAACGATATTGATGAAATGGCAACAAAAGATTTCTTAGATAATATTCAACAAGTTGTTAATTCTTTCTTAAAGTTCCATTCTTTTACTGTTGGATTTGGAGATACATTAGGAACATCACAAACAAATAATAGTATTAAAGATGTTATTAAAACAACAAAAGCAGATGTTAATAACTTTATTAATATGATGTATGAGAAGAAAATCAAAATATCACAAGATGGATTTGAGAAAAAGATTTTCAATAAATTAAATAAAGCGAGAGATGATGCTGGTTCATTAGTTATGAAATCATTAGATAATAAAAATAATCTATTCGCTATGATAGAGAGTGGATCAAAAGGTAACTTTATTAATATTTCACAAATCTCAGGAATGGTTGGGCAACAAAATCAAAGTTATAAAGGAAAATCTGGACGTATTCCATTGACATTTAACAATAGAACTTTACCATATTATAAGCAAT
>PIVQ01000118.1 GCA_003354055.1 Desulfobacteraceae bacterium
GCCTTTGTCCTCTCCTTTACCATGATGGCCTCCACCACACGGATTACCCGGTCCGCCATGCTGGATGTAATTAGAGAAGATTATATCAGGACGGCCCGGGCCAAAGGGGTGAAAGAGATCTGGGTGATCCTGGTCCACGCCTTGAGAAATGCCATGATGCCTATTACCACTAATGTGGGCAACCAGGTGGCAAGGTTGTTTGCCGGGGCCGTGCTCACGGAGACGGTATTTGCCTGGCCCGGGGTCGGCCGGCTGGCCGTGAATGCCATTTTCCGGCGGGACGAAACCCTGGTGTTCGGCTGTGTGTTAAGTCTTAGCCTTATCTATGTGGTGGTGAATCTTCTGGTGGATCTGGCCTATGGGGCTATAAATCCCCAGGTCAGGTATGAGTAAGGGAGGAGTCATGAGCCAAACGCAAACTATAGAAGCAAAACCAATTTCCATATTCGGGCTGAACTCTTTCCGACTGTTTCTGGTCTCCCTGGTCCTGACCCTGTTAGTGATGCCGCAGGCACCAAAAGATTATATCTCTTTTGGCCTTGCAGCCGGTTTAACCCTCGGCCTGTTGATATTCAGCCTCAGTCAGTACCGGCATAAGAAACGCAACCAAGGGCAGCTTAGAAAAACCGGGCAGGAACTCATGTGGAAGCGCCTGTTCCGGAACAAGAACGCCGTGGCCGGGATGATCGTATTGATTGTCCTCTCCTATCTGGCAATTCTGGCCCCGTTTATTTCTCCATGTGATCCTCTGGATATAGATTGGGGGGCACTGTCCCAGGGCATATCCTCTGCCCATTGGCTGGGCACAGACGATATGGGAAGGGATATTTTTGCCCGGAATCTCTTCGGTATCCGGGTGGCGCTGGGTATCGGCGGTGCCGCTGTGATCCTCAATACCCTTATCGGTACGTTTTTAGGGCTTGTGGCAGGATATTTCGGCGGAAAAATCGACAATGTTATCATGCGGGCCCTGGAGATCTGGAACGCCATTCCCTTTATCCTGCTGGCCATTGCCATTATGGCCGCTCTGGGCACGGGCATCGGAAAGCTGATCCTCATTGTCAGCCTGTCCAACCTCATGGCCTTTGCCAGGATTATCCGGGGATCTGTGATGCTGGTCAAGGAGGCTGATTATATCTCTGCAGCCCGGGTCATCGGAATCCCGGACTGGCAGATTATCCGGCGTCATGTGATACCCAATACAATATCCCCTATTTTAGTGCTGGCCAGCCTGACCATCGGTGAAACCATTCTGGTCATTGCAGGGTTGTCCTTCCTGGGATTGGGGATCCAACCCCCCATGCCGAGCCTTGGGAGCATGCTGTCCAACGGCCAGCAGTATCTTCATGACAATATTCTTATGTCGTTTGTCCCGGGGGTTACCATCCTGCTCATCGTGCTTTCTTTTAATCTTTTTGGCGACGGGGTCAGGGATGCTCTGGACAGCCGGCTCAGCGAATAGGTGATCTGTGGATAAAAGGATAAAAGAAAACGACAATCCTCCCCTGCTTGAGATTAAAGAGCTGGAGACCTGGTTTTACACCGAAGACGGGGTGGTCCGGGGATGTGACAAGGTCAGTTATTCGGTGCACAGGGGTGAAACCCTGGCGGTGGTTGGGGAGTCCGGTTCGGGCAAGTCCGTAACCGCCATGTCCGTGCTTAACCTGATTCCGAATCCGCCTGGAAAAATTCGTGGCGGTCAGATCCTGTTCAAGGGTGAGGACCTTTTGGAACTCAATGAATCGGAGATTCAGAAGATTCGTGGCAACCGTATTGCAATGATCTTTCAGGAGCCCATGACCTCTTTGAACCCTGTGATGACGGTTGGGAGCCAGATAGCTGAAAGCCTGATCCTTCACCAGGACTGCTCCAAACAGGAGGCTATGGTAAAGGCCGTGGAAATGCTGGACCTGGTCGGGATTTCGGATCCTGAAGTCCGGGCTAAAGAGTATCCCTATCAATTGTCCGGCGGCATGCGTCAGCGGGTAATGATTGCCATTGCCCTGGCCTGCCGTCCGGAGGTGCTGATTGCGGACGAGCCCACATCGGCTTTGGACGTGACCATCCAGGCCCAGATTCTGGGGCTGATGAAAAAGCTCCAGCAGGAGATGGGCATGGCCATTATTCTCATCACTCACGATATGGGGGTGGTGGCCGAGACTGCTGACAAGGTGGCCGTCATGTACTGCGGCAGGATCGTGGAATTCGGCACGGCAAAAGATATCTTTTTTGACCCCCGCCATCCCTATCTGGAAGGCTTGAAGCAGTCTGTGCTGGATATTGATCAGGATGTTGAAGACCTTTATGTGATCCAGGGCAGTGTGCCTGATCCCCTGGATCTGCCGGTTGGATGTAGCTTTGCCCCCCGATGCTCCCGTGCCATGGATATCTGTCGTGAAGAGATTCCGAATGCCGTTCATTTTAACGATACCCATTATGCCTGCTGCTGGCTGTACAGGAGTTCCCATGAAAACTGATATTCAACCCATTCTTTCGGTCAGGGATCTTAAGGTCCACTTCCCGGTTAAAAAAGGAGTGTTCAAAAAGACGGTGGGTCATGTCAAAGCGGTGGACGGCATTGATTTTGATCTTTATCCGGGCCAGACTCTTGGACTGGTGGGGGAGTCGGGCTGCGGTAAAACCACTGTGGCCAAGGCCTTGGTCAAACTGGTGCGGGCCAGCAGCGGGTCGGTGACTTTAAAAGGTAAAGACCTTCTCTCCATTTCGGGCAGGGAGCTGCGGGAGCGGCGCCGCCATATCCAGATGATTTTTCAGGATCCCTTTTCCTCTCTGGATCCCAAAATGACCGTGGGCCAGATCATTGGTGAAGCCGTGGCCTTCCATCATCCGAAAACCGATGTCCAGGCTTCAGTGCTCAACTATATGAAGATCACCGGCCTGCGGCCCGAGGTTTACAATCGCTACCCCCATGAATTTTCAGGGGGGCAGCGTCAGCGCATCGGTATTGCACGGGCCCTGGCAACGGAACCTGATATCGTCATTGCAGACGAGCCGGTCTCTGCCCTGGATGTATCGGTCCAGGCCAAGGTGCTCAACCTCATGAAAGGCCTTCAAAAGGATCTGGGTATTGCCTATCTTTTTATCACCCATGATCTGTCCGTGGTCAAGCATGTGTCCGACCGGATAGCGGTCATGTACCTGGGCAACATGGTTGAGCTGTTTGATGCAAATACGCTCAGGTCCGGCACGGTTCATCCCTATACCCGGGCCCTGATTTCCAGTATCCCGGCACAGATGCCGGGCGAGCAGACGCAGAAGATTGTTCTTCAGGGTGAAATTCCTTCGCCCATCAATGCCCCGGAGGGCTGTAAATTCCAGACCCGGTGTCCATATAAGACGTCGGTGTGTGAACAGGATCGGCCGGTGTTTGAAGCCATTGCTCAGGATCATTGGGTGGCCTGTCATCACTGGGAAACAATAGAGGAGAGCAGATGAAGCTTTTGGAACGCTTGGGCCGGCAATACCCGGATATGACGGATAATGAAAAGCGGATTTACGATCTGCTTGAAAAGGATGTAAAGGCCTTTTCTCTCAAATCCATTACCCAGATCGCATCTGAACTCGGCATGTCCAAGACCAGTCTTATGCGGTTTGGAAAATCCTTTGGCTTTACCGGGTATGCCCAGTTTCGTAAGACCCTTCAGGAAGAAGAGGTTCTGGATATCACTCCTGCCAATAAGATCAAAAAGATTCTGGATACGGACTATGCCCTGAACGCGGACGAGATTCGGCGCCAGGAAATCGACAATATCAACACCACCTTTGACCAGATGGATGAGGACGCCCTGGAAGCACTTTGTCAAAAGATTATTGCGGCCAAATCCATCCATACCATGGCCTGGGGGTTTTCCAGCCATCTGGCGGAACTCTTCGGCCTTCGCATGAAGATTATGGGTCTTGCATGTGAGCACATTAAACGGCGGAACGGCACGCTTTTGGAAGAGATCGCCCATCTGACCGACCAGAGCCTGCTCATCGTCTTTGAAATGCCGCCCTATGTCCATGAGGTGCTGGATGCCGTTACCGCAGCCCGTGCCAAAGGGGTCAGTATTGTGGTGGTGACGGACAAGCCCATATGTCCCCTGCTGAAATTTGCGGATTTACACTTTTGCTGCCAGACTGAATCCCGGTTTTTCGGCAATTCCCTGACCGCCCCGTTGGTCTGGGTAAACCTGATCACTTCCCAGGTGATCTTTAAACTTAAGGATCAAGTCATGGACCGCCTGGAAGAACAGCGGGCCATCTTTAAGAATGAACGATACTATATCCAATAAAATTGTATTTATATGAAAGGGTTGCTATGAAACCTGTCATCGGAATTACCACCTTCACGGAAAGCCGTCCCCAGAAGGTCTATAATTGTGTGAGCCGCCATTATATCCGGTCGGTTGAACTGGCCGGCGGACTGCCCCTTCCCATCCCCTTGATGCCTGACGACAGCCTGGCTGAGTCCTATCTGGATCTCATTGACGGATTGCTCCTGACCGGCGGGAATGAGGATGTCTCTCCACTGCGGTACGGCGAAAATCCGGTGAAAGAGATCGGGTGTGTTTCCCATGAACGGGATCAGTTTGAAATCAGTCTTGTACGCCGGGCATTTGACCGGAAAATGCCAATCCTGGCCATTTGCCGGGGCATGCAGATCATGAATGTAGCCATGGGCGGAAGTCTTTACCAGGATGTGTTTACCCAGGTGCCCGATTGTCTGGGGCATTATCCGGAAGGCCAGCCCGTGGACACCCTGTTCCATGAGGTGGATTTGAAAGAGGGCTCCCGTCTGGCAAAGATTTTCAAGGGTCAGACCATCCAGGTCAACTCCTTTCACCATCAGGCCGTTAAAACCGTGGCCAAGGGATTTGAACCCACCGCCTTCTCAAAGGATAATATCATTGAGGCCATTGAGTTCACAGGAGACGTCTCAGCCATGGGGGTGCAGTGGCATCCCGAAGACTTAACTATTAATTATCCTGAATTCTTGGGGTTGTTCAAGCTTTTATAAAATTCGCGTTCAATGGCTTTGACATCTTTCAGGCGGTCGGGAACCAGAAATATTTTGAAAAGCGGATCAGTCCGGCTCACATCCCGGTTCAGCAGCTTGGTTTCAAGTATGGAAAGTACCTGGATGGAGACGTCACAGGCCGGATAGCCCTTATCATCCAGATGGATGTTGCGGTCTTTCTTGATTTCAACAATATTATTGATGTCCACCAGCTTGATGCCGCCGCCGGGGGTGAGGATGAGGTTGCCCACCCCGGCCAGATCAGGAATATAACCGGTGGCATTGATCAGGTCCCGGATACCTTTGACAAAGTCCCGGATACTTTCCAGTGCCGTTTGGATCCGGGTGTCCATATCCTGAGTGTGGGGCATTGCCGACAGCATGGCCGTCAGATTTTCTTTACCTGACAATCTCCAGGGGTCCAGAATTTCGCCATGGATATACTCCTGAAGTCCGCACAGGAGAATCCGGCTGGTTCCGGTGCCCCCGTAATCGGTAATAAACTCTTCGGACCGGGCAATAAAAGTTTTGCCCAGATGATCCAGAAGGGTTTTATACCGTTTGATCTCAAAAAAGATTTCTTCCTTTGAGTCAAACCGGCTTCTGAAAATCCGGAACATCCTGATGGGGACGGCTCTTGGGAAAACCCGAATGCCTTCTTGAATAACGCCCTGACTCTCTTTATCCACATCCTCGGCCAGGAGAACCTCAAAAATATGGGATCGCAGCCCGGATCTGTAGAATTTGCGAAACACATATTGTTTTGAATCTTTAACGAAGTTTAAGCGTTTGATGTCCTCTCCGGACAAATAAGCCTGGTCTCTGATATCGGTCATGGCGTCTCTTTATTAGCTACGGGCAGGGTAATGGTAAATGTGGTGCCCTTGTCCTTTTCAGTATGGATATCAATTGTTCCTTTGTGACGGTTTACCACAATTGCCCTGGAAATAGCCAGCCCCTGTCCCGTGCCCTTGCCGATTTCTTTGGTGGTGAAAAAAGGATCGAAAATTTTATCGCGGATGTCATCCGGGATCCCTGTCCCTGTGTCAGAGAGTTTGATTTCAACCCGGTCGTCCTTCTGCCGGGTGGTGATGGTGATTTTTCCCTTATCCGGGCTCTGGGGGCCCAGGCGTTTGGCAATGGCATGGCTGGCATTGACAATAAGATTTAAGAAAACCTGGTTTAATTCACCGGGATTACACTGGATATCAACCAGGTCGGGATCAAGATTCAGGATCAGGTCTGCCACATATTTCCACTCGCTTTTTGAAATAGTGGCCGTACTTTTAATACAGTGATTTAAATTCGAAAGGACGTGGCCGTCGTCACCCGGATGGGAAAAATCTTTCATGGCTTTAATGATTTCCTTGATCCGGGATACCCCTTCCAGGGTCTGGTCAATGGCTACCGGCAACTCTTCATTCACAAATTCAAAATCAGTCTCTTCAACAACGCTGGTTATATTGGAGAGCATCCCATCTTCAATCCGGTTCTCCCCGGCTGCCTTAAACAGACCCAGCAGTTCCTGGATGAGCCGGTTCAGATCCTGGAAGCTTTCCTGAATAAAGGTGATATTATCTCCGATGTACTGGATCGGGGTATTGATTTCATGGGCAATGCCGGCTGCCAGCTGACCGATGGATTCCAGGCGCAGAGACTGGGCCTTTTCCTCGTGGAGGCGGATGGCCTCATCCTTAAGACTTCGTTCCTTAAGCACCCGTTTGACCCTGAGTACGATTTCTTCAGGGGAAAAGGGTTTCTGGATGTAATCACTGGCACCAAGAGTAATAACCTGGTCATAGGAGTATTGGTCAATCTTGCCGGTCATGATAATCACGTCCGTGGATAATGTTCGGATTACCTTTTCCGTCAGGACCAGGCCGTCCATTACCGGCATATTTATATCGGTAAGCACAATATCAAAGTGGTTGGTATTCAGACTGTCAAGGGCCTGCTTTCCATCGGAGGCCACATCAGTGTCAAAGCCGGCGTCCTCCAGAATTCTGGTTAGCAGCCGAAGCATGGAGTGGGCATCATCAACAATCAGAATACGTTTCAGACTGTTATCTTTTGCGTTATCGGCCATAAATTATTCCTTTTAAATCCTTCCCATGGCATCTGTTCATGCACGGTCGATTTCCTTTTGGGCTTTATCCAATACCTTTCGTATGATGCCGGCCAGGTCTGTTTTATTAACAGGTTTAAATAAAAATGCTTTGATACCGATGGCCTTTACAGTTTTTTCAGTAATATGGCTACTGAAGCCGGTGCATAAAATAACGGGGATATCCTGCCTGATTTTCATCATGGCCTTGGCCATAACATCCCCGGTCATTCGGGGCATGGTCATATCCGTTATCACCAGATCAAACTCTTTTGGGGATTTTGAGAACAGCTCAAGCGCCTCAATGCTGTTGGTGGATGCCGTTACCCTGTATCCGAGATCTTCCAGTATCCGCCGGTTAATCTTGATAATTGGGACCTCATCGTCTACAAACAGTATATGTTCTGAGCCTCTGAGTATGTTTTGTTCCGGTTCTGGTTCCGAGCCGTGCGTCTGCGTTTCAACAACAGGCAGGTACATGGTAAACTCAGCGCCGTGCCCCGGAGTGCTTTTGGCCAGGATTTTACCCCCGTAACTTTCCACAATGCCGTGAACTACGGAAAGCCCCAGCCCGGTGCCTTCACCCAGGAGCTTTGTGGTAAAGTAGGGTTCGAAAATAAGATCCATGGTATCCGGCGTAATACCCGGGCCGGTATCTGAAATTCTGATTTCAATATAGTCACCAGCTAAAAGACCTCCTGGGGCAATCTCCTTGTCCTCGACTATCGTTTTATCTGCAAGAGCCACTGACAGTCTTCCGCCCGTATCATCCATGGCATGGGCGGCATTGGTAAACAGGTTCATGAAAATCTGGTGGAGCTGGGAGGTGCTCCCCATGATCCTTGCCCGGCTGTTGAGGCTGGATTTAATCTCTATGGTGGAAGGGATGGTCGATCGTATCAGTCTGAGAACTTCTGCAAGAATCGTATCCACTTGGATAGGCCGGCGCATTTCATCCGACTGCCTGGCAAAGGCTAAGATCTGTTTGACCAGGGCTTTGGCCCGCATCCCTGCCTTGATAATCTCCTGAATATCATCATCAGCTCTGGCGTCTTTCTGCAGATCAAGCGCCGTAAGCTCGGCAAACCCGATAATGGCAGTTAAAATATTGTTGAAATCGTGGGCGATCCCTCCTGCCAGGGTGCCGATGGCTTCCATTTTCTGTGCCTGGTTCAGACGCATTTCTATTTTCTTTAATTCAGAGGTGTCCCTGATGGCTGAGATATTAATTTTACGTTTATTGAGGATAAAATAGTTGGCTGTTATTTCCACGGGAAAGATTGTACCGTCTTTTTTTCGGTGGAGCCGTTTGGGAATTGTCGTGTCCTGATTCTTGTGGATGACGGTTTTTGTCTTTTCCGGTTCGGCAGACAGATCCTGTGCTTTGAGGGTCAGCAGGGTGTCATAATCATACCCGTAAAGAGAAATAGTTTTTTCATTGGCATCAATGATGCTGAGGGTTTCCACATCTATCAGTAAAAGAGCATCGGATGAGGCTTTGAACAGGACTTTATACTTTTCCTCATTTTCCCGGATAGTGTTCTCCGCATTTTTTCGTTCTGTAATATTCTGAATCTGGGTGAAAAAATATAAGGGCTCATCTGTATCGTTTCTGAGCAGTGTTGTGGATACCAGGGTGTGAATCGTGCTGCCGTTTTTTTGGATGTATCTTTTTTCAAAGCCTCCCCGGTCCGTTTTCCGTTCTATCATATTTTTCATGACCCGGAGTCCTATGTCCTTATCATCAGGGTGGGTGATGTCCTGGAAGTGCATCTGGTAAAGCTCATCTTCAGAATAACCGATCATTGTGCAGAAAAATGGGTTGACCTTAAAAAAACGTCCCCCGGGTAAGACCATCACCATGCCGATGGCGGCACCGTCAATGGCGTTTGCCAAAAGTTCTTGGGATTTTTTTAACTGCCGTTCGGAAGAGGTGACCCGGGTCAGGGTGAGCCAGGCAATCAGGGTGGAAACTATTACGGCCAGCGCCAGAAATCCGATGGCGGTGAAGAACAACCGGGTCTGTGTTCTGCCTGATGTTTCCATAAAAGCCGTGGCCTTTTCTCTGGCATACCGGGTGAGACCGAGCATTTTTTCTTCGAGAAGTGCCACATGGGTTGCCCCTTCCCCCCTGGTGATTTCGGCTGCTTTTTGCCGTTGATTGTTACGGACAAGAGCAATGACTTCCTCCCGGATGGGGGTCCACTTGTCAAACAATAATCTGGCCTCGTGTTCAAATTGTTTACCCCGGTCTCCCAGTATTCTGTTCTTTACGATATCCAGATTACGATATACTTCCACTTCTTCACGGGCAACTGCCTTAACGGCTGCGGCAATGCGGTCGGCATCCTCGAACAGCACAACATCCTTCATGCTTCTGTGCATTTTGGCAATGGATGCATTGGACGCAAGTGCGGCGTTGGATACGGCAAGGGGATGGTTATAAATGGTTTTGGTCAACCCTGAAATGGTACGGATATCGTAAAGTGCAACCAGGTCGAAAAAAATAAAGGTCAGAATCAGAAGACTGAAACTGAATATCAATCTTGCGGTGATATTTTTTTCCAGAGGGTTTTTCATTGTTCATCCCATGGGAATCGGTTAGGATATTTGGGTTTTGGTCGTCTGGCTCCGGATTGTTACGAAATCTAATGAAAACAGATTACAATAGATCCGGGATCAAGGCAAATGAATTAGGGAGAAGGCAATGTTAAAAAAGAGGTACAAAGGAGAGAGGATTTGCGAAATCGCATTGGATTCTTAGTGGTGTTGATGCTTCTGGGGAGTGTGGTCATGCTTTGCGCGGCGACTTCAGATAAGGTCCCGGAGCAAGTGTCTTCACCTGTGCTTGCCGTCCCCGGCCAGGTGGGTATGGGCCAGCCTTTTCTGGTCAGATTGACCTCGGATCTAAAGTTGGAACAGGTGTCCATACAATGGATGGGAAAAAAAATTAATCCTTCTGTTTCCGTCTGGAACAATCGCCATGTGGCCTTGGTCATGCTGGGGACAGATGTGCTGACCATTAATCCGGGGCCGCAGTCATTGGAAGTTACGGCAATGGTGGGGGGAAAAGAGAGAGTATGGCTTCGGGGTATCAGGATTTCTCCGAAATCCTACCCCCGCCAGGAGTTGACGCTGCCCTCCAAAATGGTCACCCCTCCGGAATCGGTTCTGGCACGGATCAAAAATGAGCGGAAACGGACCACTGCAGCCAAAAATTTATGGTCTGATCAGCGGATATGGCAATTGCCCTTTCACCGGTCGGTTCCCGGGAAAACAACCAGCAGCTACGGACTGCGCAGGTTTTTAAACAATAAACCGAAGAATCCCCACCGGGGACTGGACTTCAGAGCCGCGCCGGGCAGTGCTGTAGAAGCCGTGGCCCGGGGGCGGGTGATCCTGGTTGAGGAACACTATTATGCCGGGAACTCCGTGTATATTGATCACGGTAACGGTGTGATTTCCCTTTATTTTCATTTGCAAAAATTTCTGGTTGCCCAGGGCGATCTTGTAAAAAAAGGACAGAATATCGGTCTTTCCGGCAGTTCCGGCCGTGCCACGGGGCCCCATCTGCATCTGTCTATATCTGTTCAGGGGCAGCTGGTGGATCCGGCTCCCCTGTTTGAAAGTACGTCGGATGATTTATTGAAGTGATACCGGCCAGGAAGCAATAGTTAAAAATGCCCTGATGCCAAGAACCGGGTGGCTATAAAATCAGGATGGAGATATGTTTCCGGAAAAAATGAAATATTGATATTGAAAGGGAACATATGAAGAATAAAGTGGATGTAAATCATGTCATGGGGCTGACAGAATGGCTACTCATTCTGATTCTGTCCGTCATCTGGGGGGCATCTTTTTTCTTTGTGGAGGTGACTGTGGATACCATGACACCGTTTACCATTGTTCTGTGCCGGGTTGGGATTGCCGCGGCTGCACTTTGGGCCTTTGTACTGGCAACTGGGCGAAAACTGCCAGAATCCAAAGGTGTCTGGGGCGGTCTGGTGGTGCTGGGGGCTTTAAACAATGTACTTCCCTTTTCTCTGATCACCTGGGGACAGACCATGATTGATTCCAGCCTGGCGTCAATTTTAAATGCGTTTTCCCCTGTGTTTTCCGTTCTCCTGGCTCATTTTTTGACCCGGGAGGAGCGGCTGACCCCCAATCGTCTGGCCGGAGTGTTGTTCGGATGGGCCGGGGTTGCCGTGCTCATCGGAGTATCTTCTTTGAGCGGGAACCGCATGGCTGTGACGGGGCAGTTGGCCGTGCTGGGGGCTTCTCTGCTTTATGCATTTGCCGCCATTTTCGGCCGCAGGTTTAAAGATCTGGATCCGGTGGTGGTGGCCGCGGGCATGCTCACAGGCTCCACCCTGATCATGGTTCCGGTTGCCTTTATTTTTGAACAGCCCTTCAGCCTATCACCCACGGCCATAACCTGGGCTGCCATGGCCGGTCTTGCCTTGGTCTCTACAGCGTTGGCCTACATCATTTATTTTTATGTACTGGCACGGGCAGGGGCCACCAATATACTTTTGGTGACTTTTTTGATACCGGTCTCTGCCATTTTCCTGGGGGTGGTGGTTCTTGGGGAATCTCCCTCCTGGAATGCCTTTGCAGGCATGGCCATGATTTTTGCAGGACTCTTATCCATTGACGGCCGGATCTTGAAATGGCTTAAAAAGCGATGATCCGATGGGTGTACCGGTGGGTGTACCGGCGGGTAATGTCTACCGCTTGAGATTTATCGGCTTGTAAAGTCTGCTCCCGCAATAGGTGGTGCGTTCGTATACCGACGGGTCAACCGCCGGATTTTCTCCCATCGGGCGGGGTTCAGATTTGGGCTGGTAACATCCCCAAAAGGATTTCCGGCTTTTCCATTCCTTGTATTTATCGCATTTCGGCAGCCATTCCAGGATTGACCAGGCCCAATTCATGGAATCGTGAAGATTTGCATTTGCGTCCGGTGCTGCATAATATACAGTATCGTCTTTCCGAAGTTTACCATCCACAAGGCGCGATACCATTTTCTTTTTGAAGACAATGCCGTGGGTCTGGGCCTCTTCCACCATCCATTTCAGCGATAGTTTTGCAGCCCCGCTTTCTTTTTCCGGATACCCTCCGCCAATGTCTGAATGTACTCCCGAAAACCAGACCTGTTTTATGTCCTGGTCAGCGGCAGCCGTATCCTTTACAAAGGGATTGGTTTTAAATTTTTGATTCTCTTGCCAGGGTAACAGCCGGAACATTCTACGCCTTTCATCAATGGCCATGGCATGGCGGAATGCCTGAACGCAGGGGTTGGTAATGGTGTAGGGCAGTTTTTCAAGAGAGGGAATATACCAGCGGTCGGGTCTGGGCACGATCACAGAACCGACGGTATCCCAGCATCCCATGAACCGGATGATCACACGCCGGGCCTCCATCACTCTTTGAACCCGCCAGGCAATGGTGAAATCATTTTTAGTGCTTGCCTGTTTATATGCAGTGAGGGCATAGGCAAAAAGATTGTCGTTATTGTGGGGCAGAAGGCCCACCATGTTTATGAATCCTGCCAGTACTCTTACGGTATAGGCCCCCCGGCTGAAGCCGAGCAGATAAATATTGTCGCCTTGCCGGTAGTTCATGGCCAGGAAACGATAGGCTTCAAGAACATTTTTATCAAGCCCGTATCCCGTTATCAGGCCGAATACGCCTTTGGCCTGATTCTTGAGTTTATCCCACTGGCTGCTGTCGCTGATTGTGCCCACCCCCGGATCGTAGAATCCGATCTGGGTATCGTCCTTTTTTATCAACCGGTAGAATTTCAGGACATTGGATTGATTCTCCTTGATTTCATTTCCTGTGCCGTCACAGCAGATGATCAGATTTCTTACCATGGTGCCCTCCGATAGAACTATGTGTGATGTGAATCAGGGGCACCCGGATTATTTTGAATGATCATGCCCCTGAAGTCTGATTGTATTAAATTAGGATAGGACCAGTGTTTTTGTCAACAATTAAGGTATGACAAGGACTATTTTCCTATCCTGAATTTGAATTTTGCCAGGCTGCCTTGACAATTCCTATTTTGCTACAATTATTATTGAAAACTATTATTAATAATTGGGAATTATAAACAACAGGAGTTACAATGGCAGCAAAGAAAACACGTAAATTTAAAACGGAAGTGCAGCAGCTGCTGCACCTGATTATTCATTCACTTTATTCCAACAAGGAAATCTTTGTCAGAGAGTTGATATCCAATGCCTCGGATGCCATTGACAAGGCCCGGTTCAAAGAGCAGACCGAACCGGATCTGTTCAGTGATGACACGGATTTCCATATCCGTCTGGCAGCTGATAAAGAGGCAAAAACCTTTACCATTTCCGACAATGGTATCGGCATGACCTTTGATGAGGTCAACGACAACATCGGTACCATTGCCCAGTCCGGTACTGCCGCATTCATGGAAGCCCTGGAAAAATCCAAAACCGAAACCAATCTTTCACCTGAACTCATCGGTCAGTTTGGTGTAGGGTTCTACTCATCCTTTATAGTGGCTGACAAGGTTCGTTTGGATACCAAGGTAGCAGGCGAAGAAAAAGGTACCCGGTGGGAATCTGACGGCCAGGGATCCTATACTGTCGAAGAAATTGAAAAAGAGGGCCGGGGAACTGAGATTACCCTGTTTCTGAGTGAGGGTGAAGAAGGCGATCAGGATTTTACCGATGACTACGTGATTCAGAATATCGTTAAAAAACATTCGGACTTTGTCACCTATCCGGTGATCATGAATGTTGAAAAAAGCGAACCCATTCCTGAAAACGAAATCATCAAGGACAGTGAGGGTAAACCCATTGGCGACACCTATAAAAAGGTCCGGGCCGACGACACTCTCAACTCCATGAAAGCCATCTGGGCCAAGGCCAAAGAGGATGTTACAGAAGAGGAACACAAGGAGTTCTACAAACACATCTCCCACAACTGGGATGATCCCATGGAAATCATCCATAAAAAGTTTGAAGGGGTGACTGAATACGATGTGCTCATGTATCTGCCCTCAAAAGCCCCCATGGATATGTTCCGGCCGGAACGTAAACACGGCATGCAGCTCTATTGCAAACG
>PIVQ01000777.1 GCA_003354055.1 Desulfobacteraceae bacterium
TCTGGTGGTGATTTATGCGGGATATTACTTTAAGTCTGCCAAAGGCAGCTGGCGGTTTTTTACCTATATCCTGGGGTTCATGGGATCCATGCTGGGGCTGGTAATGGCCGGCGACCTGATTACGTTATTTGTATTCTGGGAAGGCACCAGTATAATTTCCTTTCTGTTAGTGGCCTATAAATTTTCCGACGAACAGGCCAGAAAAGGGGCGTTCAAAGCCTTGTTCATCACAGGGGGCGGCGGTATTGCCCTGCTGCTGGGTTCCCTGTTTATCATTCACGTCACAGGGGACGCCAGGTTTATGGTCATCCTGACCTCGGGAGACATCTTGAGGGATTCCGGGTTTTATCCGGTGATCTTAGGGTTGATTGCCCTGGGCGCCTTTACAAAGAGTGCCCAATTCCCCTTTCACTTCTGGCTACCCGATGCCATGAGTGCACCCACCCCTGCCTCTGCCTATCTCCACTCCGCCACCATGGTAAAGGCCGGCATTTATCTCATGGCCCGGATGAATCCGGTACTGGGCCTTACCGAGAGCTGGTTCTGGCTGCTGACCCTGACCGGCATGGCCACCATGCTTGTGGGTGCTGTCCTGGCTCTGAAACGGACCGATTTAAAGGCTATTCTGGCCTATTCCACCATCTGTCAGCTGGGGATTCTCATGATGATGATCGGCCAGGATATGTCTATATCCTTTAAAGCCCTGATTATCGGGGTACTGGCCCATGCCCTCTATAAAAGCGCATTGTTCCTGGTGGCAGGCATCGTGGATCATGAAACCGGTACCAGGGACATTAACCGCCTGGGTGGGCTTGGAAAGTCCATGCCACTGACATTCGGCATCGCTGCCGTCGCTGCCCTGTCCATGGCAGGCCTGCCCCCCATGTTCGGCTTTCTGGCCAAGGAAACCCTTCTGGCTACAGCCATCCACCCGACCCTTCCCGTCTTTATGGCGTGGTTCTTTACCCTGTCGTCCGTAGTGGCCGGAGCATTTATGCTGGCCATATCCGGCCGTTTGATATGGGATACTTTTATGGGCGTCCCCCGGGATCCTAACATAAAAGCCCATGATCCGCCTTTTCTTATGCTTCTGGCACCTGCGGTGCCGGCCCTGCTCTCCCTATTCTTAGGGCAGTTCCCCGGTGTCAAAGAAGAGGCAATTCTCCTGGCCAATGCCGCTGGTGGAGCCTTCGGCTCTGATGTGGCCGTTAACCTGGCACTCTGGCACGGGCTGAATGCCCCTCTGATGTTGTCTCTCGTAGCCATTGCCACGGGGTGCGTGATCTTTATCCGCAGGAGCCAGGTTATCTTATGGCTGTTGAAACTGAACATTACCCAAACCATGAATGCGGGGTTTGACCGGGTTATCCAAACCATTGACACCATGGCTGCCAAGGCCGTATCCGTTCAGCAGGGACAGCTGAGGACCTATCTCATCGTCATTCTGGCCGGTACCCTGGGGCTTTTGGTGTTTTTTAACGGATTTCCCCCGCCCCTGGATATATCGGGTTATACCGGATTAGCATTTACCACGGCCACGGAAATGGCCCTGCTTCGCCTGGTGGCCCTGTTTCTGGTCTGCGGCTCTGCCATTGCCTGTATCGTTATGCCCAAGGATTTCAATGCCATTCTGGCATTCGGGGCTTCGGGGCTGGGTGTGGCTGTGCTCATGGTGCTGGAGCCGGCCACAGACGTGGCTCTGGTGCAGATTGTTGTGGATGTGCTTCTGGTGATTATTCTGGTTCTGGCCCTGACCCGCCTTCCAAGGGAAAAGCTTGAGCGGGTCCAGCGTCTGGCATTCAAATCCAATCAGCCCAATCAGGTTCGGGATGCTTTGATTGCAGGAGCGTTCGGCCTGGTGGTCATGTTCATGTCTCTGTCTGCCTTATTATCCAGACCCAGGCTCAGTGAACTCTCCCCGTTTTTTAAAGAGACCACCAAACCGGCCACCGGTTCCTCTTCAATTGTAGGGACCATTCTTACGGATTTTCGGGGGCTGGATACCCTGTTTGAAATCACCGTCTTCGGTATTGCCGGTATCGGAATTTACACCCTGATCCGGTTTGCCGCGGCCAAACATAAAGACTTAATTCAGGATGTCGGGAAAGTTGAAAAACCGGTCTCCCGTAAATCATTGGGTGTGGGCGGTGCCAGGACAACACCTCTGCTCAGGGTATTGGCTCATATAATGCTGCCTTTTACCCTGGTTATGGGGATCTGTGACATCCTTTACGGCCATGACCAGCCCGGTGACGGGTTTACCGCAGGTGTTATCATCAGCATCGGTATCGGCTTTCAGTACATGGTGTTCGGCTACCGTGAAACCAAGTCAAGAATGCCATGGCTCAGGCCTTCCGTCCTTGTGGGATGGGGACTGGTTCTGGCCCTGATATCCGGTGCGGGCGGCCTGTTCCTTTCAGGATTTTATTTTTCACCCGCTGATTTTGGAAAACTGTGGGGGATCCCGCTGCCCAAGGGAATTCACCTGAGTTCATCAATGATATTTGAGGTGGCCATCTGCCTGAGTGTGGTGGGCAGCGTCAATTTGATGCTGAACACCCTGGGCCGGCCCAATAGATAAGGAGACCCCATGGAAATATTAACCGCCTTTGCCATCGGCCTGACCTTTGCCGCCGGGGTATTTCAAATTCTCCAGCGGAATGTGATCCGGTCTGCCATCGGCCTGATGCTGCTGAGCAATGCCATCAGTCTATACCTTTTATCAACAGGGGCCTGGATCGGTGAGAAGGCCGCCTATGTGGGACTGGCATCGGGAGATCCGGTGGATCCTCTGCCCCAGGCCCTGATTCTCACCGCCATTGTGATCAGCCTGGGCACCACATCCTTTGTACTGGCCATGCTTTTAATTGTAAGTAAACGATATAAAACCTGTGACTCTGATGAGTTGAAGGGATTGTCCAATTAAGGATCGGCTCCAAAATTACTTGATCTTTTGTTTTCAAAATACCCAGTTAGGGTCTTTTGTAAAAATACCCAGTTTAAGGGGTTTTGGAAACAAGTTTCTGCCCTTCAGGGTATTTAGATCAAGTTATATTGTAACGATTCCTAATCCCCGGTTCATGGGACAGGCGCCTGGAGAATGACATTGATTTCACCCGCTCACATTGTAATTTTGCCTGTATTCATTCCGTTGGTATCCGGTGTCATCGGTCTCCTTTGTTATCGAATGCCCAAGGTTCAGTCCTGGCTTGCCCTGGCAGGAATGGCAGTTTCCCTGACCCTTTCCCTGGTCCTGTTTACCCAGGTCCGCGGCGCTGATCTGCCCCTGGTATTTCAGTCAGGGGGGTGGGCTGCCCCGTTCGGCATCTCTTTTGTGGCTGATCTTTTATCGGTCTTTTTT
>PIVQ01000778.1 GCA_003354055.1 Desulfobacteraceae bacterium
CTTGCAGACGACAAAGCTGTTGTCAGCCTTTCGGAGTTGTTGTTCGGGCTGTTTCCGGCCTGTGTCCTTCCGTTCCTCATCCGGCGCGTCGGTTTTCAAAAGGCCCATTATTTGACGCTCACCACCGCCCCTGTTCCGGTTCGGCAGGCCCATGAATGGGGGTTGATTGATGCGTATGAACCGGTCAGCGAGGCCTTGGTCCGCAAGCACCTGCTTCGGCTCAGGCGTCTGTCCAAACCTGGGGTAAAGCGGTACAAGCGGTATATGAACGGGTTGTCTGATTTACCGCTTCAGGTGAAATCCTATGCCATTGAGGCCAATAGAGAGATCTTTTCCGACGCTGGGATGTTAGATGGAATTGTCCGCTACAGGACGGAAGGTAGATTTCCATGGGAACCCTGATACGCTTGCCGGGGCGTTTACAGTATATCCGGATCAAATTCGCTTTTTTTTTAGGACTAAGGAATCGTTACAAAATAACTTGCCCTAAATTGTTTCCAAAACCCCTTAAAAGACTGGGTATTTTGGAAACAAAAGGTCAAGTAATTTTGGAGCCGATCCTAACGCTGTAAATTGGAGAAAAAAATGGCAGAATCCGTTGTGGATATGGTGGAAATCGAAGAGGGGATAGTGCTGTTGAAAATGGAAGACAGGGCCCATCGGAATACCTTTTCCACCGAATTGATACTTGGTTTGAAACAATCGTTTGAAGCGATTGAAAAAAACGAAACCTATAAAGCGGTGATACTGACCGGATACGACAATTATTTTTGTTCAGGAGGCACACAGGAAGGCCTGCTGGCCATCAATGAAGGGAAAGGCAGCTTTACCGAGGCCAATATTTACAGCCTTCCCCTGGAATGTAAGATCCCCGTTATATCCGCAATGCAGGGGCACGGCATAGGGGGCGGATTTGCCTTCGGACTGTTTTCCGATTTTGTGATTTTGGGAAGGGAAAGTGTTTACACAACTAATTTCATGAAATACGGGTTTACGCCGGGCATGGGTTCGACGCTGATTTTGACCGAAAAATTGGGGCTTAGCCTTGCCCAAGAGTTGTTGTTCACCGCCGGCACCTACCGGGGAGGCGAACTCGAAAAGCGGGGAATTGCCTTTCCGGTCTTACCAAGGGAAAAGGTCCTCCCTCATGCGCTTACACTTGCGCGGGAGGTGGCTGAAAAACCACGTATTTCCCTGGTGACATTGAAAGATCATATGGTTGCGTCTCTTCGGGAAAAACTGCCGGCCGTCATCGAAAAAGAACTTGCCATGCATGACACAACGTTCCATCTGCCGGAGACAAAAGAGCTGATTATGCGTTTATTTGGGAAATAACAGGAGACTATAAATGGGCATGGACTCTAAAAATATCCTGGCCGCATTGAAAACAGGTGCAATCACCATCGAGGATGCGGCATCCGAAATATTGAAAATCGAAAAGCCAGGTTCATCAAAGGCGCCTTTGGAAAAATCCTGCGGTGATCTTGCGCTTAAAAAGGTTGCGGGCGGTTATCACAAGGTCATCATAGAGCGCCCCGGCGCCATTGACGACTTAAGGGTTGTCGCATCAAATGTCCCGGCTCTGGGAAGGCATCAGATTCGAATTGCCGTAAAAGCCTTTTCGCTGAATTTTGCAGACCTGTTGTGCGCCAGAGGCCTTTACCCATCCATGCCTGCCTATCCTTTTACCCCCGGACTGGAAGTCAGCGGCATTGTTGCAAAGGTTGGGGGTTCCGTGCAATCGTTTCGACCGGGTGATCCTGTCGTTGCAATGGCTGGCAAACCACTGGGCGGGCACGCCACCCAGTTGACCTGTCCTGTGGAGCAGGTGTTCCACAAGCCTGCCAGCCTCTCCTATGAGGAGGCCTGCGCCCTGCCTGTGGTGGCGATTACCATGATGGTCGCCTTCGAAAAAGCCAAAGTTCAATGGGGAGAAAGGGTCCTGATTCAAACCGCCACAGGCGGAACCGGCCTGATGGCGGTTCAGCTGGCTAAATATTACGGGGCAACCATCTACGCGACAGCAGGGTCTGACCATAAACTTGCGTATCTTGCAAAACTGGATGTCCCCTATCGGATCAATTATCTGGAAAAGGATTTTGAAAAGGAGATTGACCGGCTGACCTACGGCGAAGGCGTGGATGTGGTCATCAACACCTTGCCGGGAGATGCCATTCAAAAAGGGCTGAATTGCCTGTCCCCGGAAGGGCGCTACATTGAGCTTGCCATGACGGGCATCAAAGCGGCAAAGGCCATTGACCTGTCTGGTTTGAACAATAATCAGACCTTTTACAGTATCGATCCGGGAAGATTAAAAAGGCCGGAGATCGTCGGTAACCATTTTATGGAAATGATTCGGCTGGCCAATCAACGGATCCTTCGGGCAACGATCTGCAAAACTTTTTTGTTCAATGACATAAAAGATGCCTACCGGTATTTGCAAAACAGGAAAAATATCGGGAAAATCGTGGTTACGGTCCCGGATGAATGCGCGTATGCGGAACAGCCAACCCCGGTCAAACCCCAGATACAAAAAATCAAGACACAAAAATTCAGGACACAAATCGATTCCAACGGTAATGATGCCCAATCCGTCGCCATCATCGGTAAGTCCGGCAGGTTTGCCGGTGCCAATGATTTAAAATGCTTTTGGGACAATCTGGCCAAGGGAAAGAACAGCATCAGAGACGTGCCCGAATGGCGATGGGACGCGGACGAACCTGTGGGCGCAGGCAATGGAGAGGCCGCGCAGGTATACTGGGAACGAGGTGGTTTCCTTGAGGATATCGATAAATTCGATCCGCTTTTCTTCAATATTTCCCCGGCTGAGGCCGAATATATGGATCCTCAGCAACGCCTGTTCTTAGAAGAGTCCTGGAAGACTCTGGAAGACGCTGGGTATGCTCCCGAAGCAATCTCCGGCAAAAAATGCGGTGTCTTTGTCGGGGTCGGGAAAGGAGATTATCTAAGCGGAAGAGCGGGATCGTGGGAGGAAACAAACGCCCACCGCCTTATGGGCACAGCCCCTTCCATTCTGGCCGCACGAATTTCTTATATCCTGAATCTGACCGGCCCCAGTATTGCTGTAGATACAGCGTGTTCCTCCTCTTTGGTCGCTATCCACCAGGCATGCCAAAGCATCGTGAGCGGTGAATGTGAAATGGCCTTAACGGGCGGCATATGCCTCTTGACCACCAAGGAATTATTGATCATGGCCGGTAAGGCCGGGATGTTGTCCCCAACCGGGCAGTGCCGCACCTTTGACAATGGGGCAGACGGATTCGTGACCGGTGAGGGGGTTGGCGTCCTCCTTTTGAAATCGTTGCCAAAGGCGATTGCCGACGGGGACTGTATCCAGGC
>PIVQ01000779.1 GCA_003354055.1 Desulfobacteraceae bacterium
CCCAGTCCGAAATTTACTCCCATGATGTGAAACATGGGTAAAATATTCAGATAGGCGTGGGTTCCGTCAAGGCTAAAGGCGTGGTTTAGTTGAAGGTTTGACAGGATAACATTTTCCTGACTCAGTACGGCTCCCCTGGGCTTGCCCTGGACCGCTGCCGTATGGATGATCACATAGGGGGCCTTGGGATCTGCCTGGATCCGGGAGGTTTCCCCGGCGGTTACTGCCCCAGCGGTTACGTAGAGATCGGAAAAATTCCCGTCAATGGTAAAACAGGATTCAAGACAATCGTTTTCTGCTAAAAGTGTTTGTCCCTGGGGCGTCATATCCTGATCACAGATCAGAATCGTTGGGGTGGTATCTTCTACTATATAGGAAACTTCTTCAGGGCTGAGTCTGCGGTTGATCATCACCAGGCAAAAATTCAGGGCTGCGGCTGCCCCGAACAGATGAAAAAAGGCAGGATGGTTCTTGGCCAGGACTGCTATCCGTGTATTGGGGGCCAGATCAAGGGCGGACAGGCCCGATATCAGTTCCCGGGTCTGGTCATACAGCTCTGAATGAGAGGTATCCTGGTTGTTCCAGTGAATGGCACACTGATCTTTGTTCAACAGGGCGTTGCGATGAAAAAAATCAAACAAAGTAAGCGTGTACTGGTTGGTCATAAACCATTCCTTTCCTGGGTGTTGATCGGTTGTTTGGTCAGGTACAGGTCAGCAGCTAAGGTAACAGAACGAGCGCTCAGTCTTAAAATATGCTTTCTTTTGTCATAGAGCAAATCAAAGCGGTTTGTCAAAGGGTTTTTTATTTTTTCCCATTGGGGAAAAAGACTGAAAATCCGGTTTGGCCTGAATTCAGGCAGTCGTCCTGTTTATTGCAGAACCTGCAGTTCAAAATATTACCGGGGCAAGGCTCGTCATTATCAACTAAAAAGCCGCACCGAACAGACGTCATGTCAATGGAAAACCCCAAGCGGTCTGCAAACAGTTTCATGCGAAGCAGATCTGCACCCTTGCCGCCGGCGGCAAATTCAAAGGGAGTCTTGGTGGAGTAGAGCAGGGTTTCCTGGGTAGAGAAAAAACCTTCAAAGATCCTTTTTTGATGGTCGGGCGCAATGCCCACCCCAAAGTCATGGACGGAAAACAGGATACCCTCATCCTTTGGACGGGCGCTGATATCTATCCGGCCCTGGTCCGGTGTGTTCTCAATAGCATTTTTGATCAGGCCTTCGATGATTTTGACCACCACATCAGGGGGCAGGCGCAGGTCGGGCAGTCCGTCAAGGATTTCGGTATTTATCTGCACCCGTCTGAAATGAAACCTTAAGGTGAGATCTGAATACACTTTAGTGAATATTTTCTTAAAATCAATGGTTTTATGGTGTAATGATCGGGGGCCGAACTCCCTGTCGATCAGGGCTCTCACCGATTGGGTCAGGTGCTCCGGATCCAGTATTTCCTGGTCCAGACAGGTTTCAATGAGAGTTTCCAGCTCATCCTGGCATGTCGCCAGCATTTTAATGAGCAAAAGTCTTGCGTCATATCCGCCGGTTTCCATGATGTCGGCGGTTTCGGCCTGAATGTCGACAATACGGTCCAGGTTGCGTTCGATGCGGTTCAGGGTAGAGGTTACCTTTACATTGGGCAGGGCATCGATTTTCTTTCTCAGGATCTGGAGGGAGCCGGTAAGAATGGCAACCGGGGTTTTTAGTTCGTGGGACAGATGGTTGATGGCTTTCCCCTTGGCTCTGTTCATGGAGGCCACATCCCGGTAGGCCTCTTTCAGGGCCTCTGAAAATCGTGCATTTTCAATGGAGATCCCAACGGTTCCGGCGATCATGGACATCAATTCCATATCATTGTCGTCAAACAGGTTCTGTTTTTTGTTGATGGCGCATAGCACCCCGATAATCCGGCTGTCGCTTTTGATGGGCACACAGAGGATGCTCCGGGTCTGATATCCCATCTTCCGGTCCCGTTCCGGATAGTCCTTCAGAGAGGCATCCGCCGTGTTGTTGACGGCAGGGTTCCCTGTTTTCATGACCTTGCCGGCAAAGACCTCGTCCAGGGTAAACCGGACCTCCTTGGCCCGTTCCTGGGTGGACTTATCATCATAGGCCGCCCCTAAAAAGAAAAGATCTTCCTTGAGTTCATCGTAGAGAAGGACCACGGCTCCTTCTACCACGAGCAGTTCTTTGACCTCCTGGGAAATATAGTCCATGAGATCTTCTAAGTCCGGGTATTCGGGCAGGGCAGCTGAAATCCGCATGATGGACTGGTTATTGGCAGCCAGTCGTTTTTCTTCGGTGATATCCCTCAGGATAACAAAATTTTCCAGAATGCCTTCCTGGACATGGGTGGCTGCCCACATCACGACATCCAGAACAGAACCGTCCCGGGTCAAGCGCTGGGTTTCGTAACGAGCCAGTTGCTTGTTCTGGCCAAATTGGTTCAGCATATCATGGGTTTCTCGTTCCAGTGTCCCGGGGACAAAGTTCAGGGGCTTTCCTTCCAACTCTTCCAGAGTCCAGTCGAACACCTTGCTGAACGCCGGATTCACATAGGAGACAATGCCCTTATCTCCATAGACAATAATGGGGTAGGGGATAAACTCAAGGATATTGCGGTAAATCCGGTATAACTCCCGGATTTTGTTCTCCTTGATTTTTTCCTGGGTCACATCCTGAAGGGTTTCCACGGCCCCTACAATTTTTCCCTGACTGTCCGTAAAGGGAGATGCCGTAAAAAAGAGCCACTTGCCTTCAGGGGGCAGGTCGGGGAAAAAGTCTGTGGCGGCGAATCGGTCCAGGGCCTTTGGAGGGCGGTTGTACTTCATTCCGTAGTGCTCTGTGATTTCCTGGTCCGATGATTTGTCAATGATCAGATCGGCCATAACCGGCCGGGGAGCGGCATAAAATGCCTTCCACTGGTCTTTTGTCCCTATTACATCTTTGGCATTGAGTCCGGCCAGTTCTTCCAGGGCCTGGTTGAAATGAGTGATTTTATGGTCCTGGTCCAGAACAAAAATGGGAATGGGGGCTTTAACAATAATCTTGTTGAGGATCTGGTTTTCTTCTTCCAGCTGCCTTATCTTTTGTTTCAGCTCATCAATCTCACTGCCCATAAAAACTCCAAAAGACTTTACAAGATTAAAGGATCCTGTGTATAACCAATCCTTAAGATTATATCTAACCTGCAACCGGCTTGCCTGGCGTGTGCCGCAGGGATTAACAAGTATGGACACTATATAAAATCATTGATTCAAATTGCAAGGATTTTAAGGGGGCAAGAACGATATGCCGGATACCACGATTAAAACCGAAATCCTGATTCACGATTTAAAGGTTCCCCTTTCCGTT
>PIVQ01001617.1 GCA_003354055.1 Desulfobacteraceae bacterium
ACCTTTCTCTACGGCCTTCATTATATGTTCGGGTTGGCCTATACCGATGTTTATGACGGCCATGTCAAAGTTGATATCTTTACAGCCCTTGCCCCTGAAAAAGTTCAGACTGTTTTAAGAGTACTCACCAATCTGGCCTTTTTCATGCCGGTCATCGTCTGCATGACACTCTGGTCTATCAAATTTGCCTTTATATCCTACCAGGGCCTTGAGGTGAATTCCACCTCCTGGGCACCACCCATCTGGCCCCTTAAAATGCTCATGGCCCTTTGTTTTATTTTTCTGCTGATTCAAGGCATTGCAAATTTGTTAAAAGATATCAACGCACTTAAAAATTAAGGAATTTTCCCATGAGTCTTGAATTCATGACAGTGGCCATGTTTGCCACCCTTATCCTGGCCATTACATTCGGCCATCCCCTTGCTTATACCCTGGCTGCGGTGGCCACCCTGTTCGGTCTCATTGACAACGGGTTTTCCATTCCCATGCTTTTTGAAATGTTTATCAACAATGCCTGGGGGTTGATGAACAACTATACCCTGGTGGCCATTCCCTTATTTATTCTCATGGCCCAGCTTCTGGACCGGTCCAAGGTATCCGATGCCCTGTTTGAAGCCCTATATGTGGTCTTAGGCGGCATCAAGGGGGGCTTAGGTCTCGCCGTTGTTGTGGTCTGTACGGTTTTTGCCGCCACCACCGGTATCATAGGTGCCTCGGTTGTTGCCATGGGACTTTTGGCCACACCGGCCCTGATCAAAAAAGGCTATCAGAAAGAACTTACAGCAGGGATCATCTGTGCCTCAGGAACCCTTGG
>PIVQ01000780.1 GCA_003354055.1 Desulfobacteraceae bacterium
ACAATGGAAAGACCTAAGCCTGTACCTTTGCCCACCTCTTTTGTGCTGAAAAACGGGTCAAAAATTTGGGATAAAAGGTCATCGGCAATGCCGGGACCGTTGTCTTCAATGATCAGACAGATCTCATCCGTCTTTTCCATTCGGGTGGACAGGGTGATAAGATCGCCTTCATCCTGAAGTGCATCCACGGCATTGAGCCAGAGGTTGGTCAGTATCTGTTCCATGGTGGCGGCATCACAGCTGATCTGGGGCAGATCCGGGGCTAACTTTGTGGATATCTTTATCCCACGGGTGGTGGCCTGGGCCTTGAAGACCTCAAGCTCCGACTCAATTACCCGGTTGATGTCACAGGTACCGGTAAGACCTTTTTTAGGGCGTGCCAGATTCAGAAGATCCTGAACTACCTTTTTGGCACTTCGGGTATGCTTGAGGATGACATCCACATCACGGCCCGTATCCGGATCTTCAATCGTATCCTTGACCAGATCTGCATAGACCTGAATGACGCCCAGGGGGTTGTTGATCTCATGGGCGATACCGGCCGCCATTTTACCAATGGCTGACAACCGTTCCGCCTGGTGCATTCTTGCCAGCATCTCTTTTTCCTGGGTAATATCCCTGGCGTAAAGGACCATTTTCATGCCGGCTTGCCCCTGCCGTGCCAGGGGATAAAGATCAATATCAAAGTAGGTATTATCAGGGGTTCTGATCTCATCTTTTACCAATCGGCCTGTTTCTGAAACCTGTTCAAGGATACCGGATCCGCCGAACCCGCCCGAACCGCCGGGTTCGTCACTGGGTTTCCGAATGTCTCCAAGGCTTAAGAAACTGCGTAATTCACCCTCTCTGTCCTTTTTGCTCCTCCCTTTGAGAAGTTGCCGGCTGCCCTCATTGGCGATGATGATATGGCAGTCTTCATCAATGAGGAGCAGTGGATCCGAGATCCCTTTGAATACCGATTGAAGCATATCGTGTTGAAATCTTATATTGGAAAAGGCATGGATATTCTCAATGAGAATGGCCACCTGCTGACCCAGGGCCAGAAGAATGGTTGGGTCCAGGTCAGTGGGATCCGGGGGCCAGTCCCAGGACAGACTTAATATTCCCCAATGGCTTTCCGGAGATTTTACCGGGATAAACAATTGGCGGCCTTCCAGAAGTATTTCATCTGTCCAGAGCAGATCATTTATCGGTTTGGACAGGGGCTGAATCGGGTGCGCCGCTTGGGCCTCAGGTTGGGAATCCCGCCGGGTTGCAGGCTTCCAGGCATAATAATTATCAGACGCCACAGTACAATGGTAAACCGCCTGGGCAGCATCATATCTTTTACCGACGCTTTCAAGCAGGCTTGAGATGAGTTGCCGGGTATCCCGGGAACTGCCGAATCCTGACAGAAGATTGAGAAAGAGCCTGACATCTCCGAGATGTTTTTTTGCCTTCAGGTCCAGGGCCCGGGTCCGGTCTTCAACCCGTTTTTCAAGGTTTTGGGCATGGTCTTCAAGTTCATGTCTGGCATCGGATAAGCAGATCGCCAGTTCATCCACCCCTTCCACAAGTCCTTCTATTTCATCTTTTTGACCCAGCCGCTCAATGATGCGCTGCTCCTGTTCTCCTGAAAAACGGGTTTTGAAAATCAGGGAAAGATGCTGGAGGTTTTTCATGACCAGACGGTCAAAAAACAGGCTGATCAAACCTGCAAAAAAGAGAATTCCCAGCAGATAAAGACTCAGGTATTGATAGGTCAGTTCCTTAGCCGGGTTTTTGATCATGTCCACGGGAAAACCGGCCACCACCACCCCGCCGACTTCACCCACCTCATAATGAAATCCGTTTTTCCCGCCGTAAATATCAATGAGTTCCTTTGGAGCATCTGCAGGCTCGCCATGGCATTGCATGCAGGATTCCTTGAACGTCACGGGCCGGGCAACCAGGTGATACTCCACCCCGTTAACCAGGGTGTTTTCCTCCCAGAACGAGAGGGTTTTATCATTGTTAAACGAAGAGATCAGCCCGGATTCAAATGTATCCGGAGCCGATTCCTGGTTTCTGGGCTTCCTGGAGACGCGTCGGTAGTGATAGTTTGATGCATCCTTTATGTTTAACCTGGTCATGACCTGCCTGGATATATAGGAAGATGACATGGCCTGGAGAATGAAGCGCCCCTCTGGCAGGGTTTTGAACATTTCAGGCCGCAGAACGGTCTTTACATAATCCTGAACCGCATCGGACTGGGCCAGAAGCATTCTGGACCGCTGACTGATTTCGGATTCCATAATGGAATTATAGTGAAAGTACATGATGATACTGATGCAGATGCCGAGAGCTGATGCAAAGAGCACAAGGCCTGCAATGAACTTCAGTCTTAAGTTAAACGTCTTGGCCCGCATGATATTATTTTGCAGGGGCAAAGATTTCGTTTATTTCCAGACGGCGAAGTTTTTCAGATCCTTTTTCTATTTTTTTGATGGTGGCACCCACGCCTTCTGCGGTTTTGCGAAGCTGGGGAAGCAATGCTTTGTTCAAGGCGTTTTCAGCCTCGGTCAATCGATTAATAAACAAAAGGTATTCCCCCTGGTTTCCATAGGCAGACCGGATCAGGTCTTCATGGGTATCTCCCCTGGCATTGAGCAAAGAAATGTGATGGGTAACCATCACTTTCAACAGATGTTCATATTTATCGCTCTCCTTGGGCTTAAGATCCGCCTGATCTGCAAGGGCCCGGGTGTTTGGTTTTCTTTTTTCGTCAATGGCTTCTTCTGCTTCGTTCAAGGCCTTTTCTCTGGAAAGAAGCCAATTGGCCAAAAATTCTTTTCTCTGTTGTTTATACTTGGAGAAGTCCTGAAAATAAAAGATAAAAATAAAGGGGATAAAAATCATCCATGCGCTGAGTTTGGGTTTCACCAGCACCTGGTTGGAAAGGAGTGCTGCAAATTTTTTCTCACGGGCCCAAATAAGTGTTTTGTTTTCCATATCCGAAGGTCTTTCCTGTATCTCATTGGTTTATTTTAAAATGAATCGCCAGCCAAACCCGAGAATCAGAAAACAGGAAATGATACCGGAAAAAAAGGCTTTGGTCATTCCATAATCATCCCGTTTGGAATGTTTAAAGGAATCTGTCAAATAATACTCACCGTCATAGGAGCCCACCGTATCCATATACATATAGGCGGCTGAATCAATATCCCGTTCCTCCACTATCTGGACAATCTGATCATAGATAGGAATCTTCTTTTCAAAAAAAGGTCCCACAACCCAACCGAACACCCAGATGAGGAAAGAATAAAAGACAAGTTTTCCCCATGCCTTTGTTTTTGAATGATTCATTACAGCAGTCGCCATATTAAGATCTCCTTGA
>PIVQ01000119.1 GCA_003354055.1 Desulfobacteraceae bacterium
TATTTTATCGGAACAGCATATTATTCACCGTCATGTCGAGTATGAATGGGAAAAGTACTGGAGTTTTTATTCAGTTTACGGGTTTGTGGCCTGTGTCATCCTGGTACTGGTGTCAAAATATATCCTGCGTCCCCTGGTAAAACGTAAGGAGGATTATTATGACAAGTAATATTGTCCCCGCCTTGATTTTTATGCTTGGCGGTCTTCTGATCCCCTTTTTCAGGGGAAAGGCCCAATCAGCCTATATGATGCTGATTCCCATTGTAGGATTTATCAATCTGATCAATATTTCCCCGGGTGATTATCATCTCATAAGTTTTGGAGATTTTAATCTGGTGCTCTTGCATGTGGATAGGTTAAGTCTGCTCTTCGGGTATATCTTTCACATTATCTCATTTATCACCGTGATTTATATCCTCAACTTTAAAAGCAATGTGGAGTATGTGGCCGGCTTCGTCTATTCAGGTGCAGCCCTCGGAACTATATTTGCAGGGGACTTGTTTACCTTTTTCATCTTCTGGGAAATGCTCACCGTAGGGTCAGTGATGCTGATCTGGTCCAGAAAGACCAAATCAGCACAGGCAGCCGGGTTCAGGTACCTTCTTGTCCATGCATTTGGCGGACTTGTACTTTTGTGCGGGATTGTATTCCACTTTACGGAAACCGGATCCCTTGAGATGTCCCAGATCACTCTGGGCAGCCTGTCCTCTTATCTGATATTTTTCGGCATCGGTATTAACTGTGCCTGGCCTCTGCTTCATCCCTGGCTCACGGACGCATATCCCGAAGCCACCATCGGCGGAACGGTTTTCTTAAGCGCATTTACCACCAAAACGGCGGTATATGCTCTTGCAAGACTCTATCCCGGCACCGAGATGCTCATCTGGATCGGTGTGGGCATGGCGGCCTTTCCCATTTTCTATGCGGTTATTGAAAACGATTTGAGACGGGTATTGGCCTATAGTCTGATCAACCAGGTCGGTTTCATGGTTGTGGGTATCGGGATCGGTACGGAACTTGCCATCAACGGGGCCTGTGCACATGCATTCAACGATGTCCTCTTTAAAGGCCTCTTGTTCATGTCCATGGGTGCTGTCATGTACCGGACCGGAAAAATCAATGCCACAGACCTTGGCGGGCTTTATAAGAGTATGCCCTGGACCTGTCTGTTCTGTTGTGTGGGGGCGGCATCCATTTCCGCCTTCCCGCTTTTCTCAGGGTTTGTCTCCAAATCCATGGTCATGTCTGCGGCTGCCCAAGGGTCACATATCGCGGGTCAGGGCAGTCTGGTTTTTGTCTGGCTGGTATTGCTCTTTGCCTCGGCCGGTGTTTTCCATCATGCCGGGATTAAAATTCCGTTTTTCGCCTTTTTCGGCCATGATTCCGGAATCAGGGTCAAAGAAGCGCCTAAAAACATGCTCATTGCCATGGGCATTGCAGCGTTCCTGTGTATTGCCATCGGAACCTATCCCAAGCCCTTATACGACATCCTTCCCTTTCCAGTGGATTATGAACCCTATACCATTTCCCATGTCCTGACCCAGACCGAACTGCTCTTCTTTTCGGCCCTGGCCTTTACCCTGTTGCTTCTGGGCGGTATTTATCCTGCTGAGCAGCGGGCTATAAATGTGGATTCCGACTGGGTATACCGTAAAGGCGGCAAGGGGATCTATGCCCTGCTGGCGAGAACTTTGAATCCCCTTAACACCTGGTGTGACTCCATTGTAAGGTCTGTGGCCTCGTCTGTGGCCCATTTCTTCAAGGATGCCGCCGCAAAGTTTGCCCTCTTCTTTTCAGTCAATTTATGGCTGGTTCAAGGGGTAAAGACAAAGCGCCTGGCCATTAAAAAGCAACGGCTCTACAACGATATCATGGAAGGGACCCTGCCCATCGGGATTGGTGCGGCTGTGGCCATCTCCTTTATTATCCTGGTATTTATTTTAACTTAAGAATTCATAACGACAGGTATAACACATGGTAAAAATAGAGGATCTCAAACGTATCAATATGCTTAAAGCTGTGCCGGATCATCTGCTTGAGATTATCGGCCAGGAGGCCCAGCTTAATATCTACGGTACAGATACCCGGTTGTTCACCGTGGGTGATAAGATTGATACCTTTTATTTGATGATTATGGGACAGGTGGCATTGAAGGTGGCGTTAACAGAAAAGATTGACGTGATTCTGGATAACCTTCAGTCCGGCCGTTCATTCGGCTCTTCCGCACTCATGGAAGGGGCCGTTGCCTCATATACTGCCGTCTGCCAGGAACCCTGCGAGGTCATCACCCTTTACGGCCCGCGTCTGCTGGAGTTGTTCGACACCAACAAGGAACTGGCCTATCATTTGATGACGGGTGTTGCCGGCCAGTACAAACGGACCATGGACAAACGGGCCAGGATGATCATGAAAACCCTGGACGAGCATCCGGACCTTAAAGTGGGCATCCAGGACATCAGCAAACTGACCCCGGTTTATTAATGAGAAAAACGATAGTGCAAAGGGTAAAATAATGGTTGGTATCAACGATCTGAAAAAGATAAATTTTATAAAAGAACTGCCGGATGAGATCCTGGAGAAAATCGGCACCGTTGCCCAGTTGGAGACCTTTGACGAAGAGGCCATCCTTGTTCGCCAGGATCAGGCCCAGCATCTGATTTATATGCTGGTATCAGGCAAGATATTTCTCAATTGCCGGGGGGCAGGGGGCCAAGCCTATACCCTGGATGAGCTCTCTCCCGGTCAGACATTCGGGGTCTCTTCCCTGCTGGACAACTCTCCTGCGACCTATACGGCCATCTGCGCCGAAGAATGTACCCTGATCACGCTGGCCTCGGCCCAGATGCTTCAATTGTTTAAAACCGATTATACCATCGGCTATACAGTGATGCAGCGCGTGGTGGAGAAGTTCAAAACCCGGATGAATCTGCATACGGTTCAGTTTTTGGAGTCTTTGGCTAATCATCCTGCGGTGGCAGGAAGCCAGGCCTAAGGGCTGGCAGCGAGAGCTGCTGGATCGGCGAGAACAGCGAGAACAGCTGGCGGTTAAAACCGCATAAGATAAAGACAGGGGCGTCGGTGGAAACTGACGCCTCTGTGCATTTTAGGGAAGGGAGAGTTGTTATGGCATATGTTCCAATTAATTTTGAGGATAAGTTTTCTAAGTTCAAGGAGCAGTGGTCTCCCAAAGTGATTGCTCAGATGAACGATTATCAGTTCAAGCTGGTAAGGGTTGAAGGGGAGTTTGTCTGGCACGATCATCCGGATACCGACGAGACCTTTATGGTCATAGACGGGGAATTGGAAATCAAGTTCAGGGACGGTGGTGTTATGCTGAATTCAGGAGAGATGTTTGTGATTCCCAAGGGGGTTGAACATTGTCCTGTGGCGAAGAAAGAATGCAGGATCATGATCGTGGAACCGGCAGGGGTGGTCAATACCGGAGACAAGGGTGGGGCTCATACTGCTGAAAATGATGTCTGGATTTAGAACAAAGGTCTGGCCATGTTATTTGAAAACAGATGCTTTACTATTCTTTTTCTTCATCTTGATGTACCACTCTTTTTTACCGTATAATTCATCAGAGCATTCAGGGCAGATGCCATGACTGAATTTGGCATAAGTATGGTTTTGGATATGAACTTCAACCTGATTCCAATACCCTTTATCATCTCTGATTTTTTTGCATTTGGAACAGATCGGGACCAATCCACTTAGTGTTTTTACTTTCTCAAGCGCTTCATGTAAGGATTTAATTAATTGTTCCCTTGCCTCTTCAGCTTGCCTGCGGTGAGTTATATCCCTTGCAATTGCCAGGACAAATTTCTTTTCACCTATTACCAAAGGACTGAGAGTGATTACGGCGGGAAATGGTGTGCCGTCCCTCTTACAATGCGTCCACTCAAAAGACCTGCCACCGCCCTTAAATGCATTTTGAATCTGTTCAGATGCCAGTTTTTTTGATGACTGACCGTTAGGTTGGTATTCAGGGGATAACTCGCCAGGTGTAGTCCCAAGGAAGTTTTCACGAGATTCTGTATCATGAAGGTCTATAGCGGCATTGTTACAATCTACAAATCGTTCAGTCGTCAAATCAAGAATCGAAATTGCATCTATCGAGGAGTTAAAGAGAGTTCTATATTTTTTTTCAGAACGCTCAAGTTTTTCCTGATGCTTAATATCGGTCAGCCATGATTTTATCGTCTTGCTTGCGACCCTGGCAATGGGTTTTGCAATATTTAGGGGGCCGGTTATACCAAAGCCGCCTATCTTTTCACCTTCAAATACGATAGGGCAACTATACCCCTCTTTTACGAGGGGACTTTCTTTGGCTTCGGAAGACGTCACAGCATACTCATTGGAGAGCCCATCCATGATTTTTTTTGCCCCTGGATGAAGATGACCGATTCTGGATTCATCTATAGCTTGGATAATGTATCCTTTATTGTCGTATATAACGACAGGACAATTTGTTTCAGCGAAAATTTCTGTCATAAACTGTTCAGTTATTTCCCGCATTTTTTTTGAAAGACTCATTGCATTCCTTTGAACACTAATAATGTCAACTGAAACAAAACTGATTTAAAAAATATCATAACTTTATTGTTTTAACAAATTCATCTTTTCCAGAAGGGAAGTTTAGTATTATTTTGCTGCAAAGGGCGAATCACGGATTATGGCAATGAGACCTGCGGGATAGTTTCATTTGATGTTGCCAAATTCTGGTAATCTGGGGTATGACTCCATAAGCTGGATATCAGTATTTGGACCACAATAAAGGGGTAGGGCATGAAGCAACTAAAGCAACTTAACGATAGAATTATCAGCCGCGTCAATGTGGTATTGGAAGAGTTTGATTTTAATACGGATGGGTTTGTTACTGAGACAATGGATTATGAGAATATGCTTAAATTCTATGCCTTCTATGGTATCACCTCACGGCATCCCATCTATTTTCAGTTTAAAAATTCAAATATAGCCGGCAGCTATTTCTTAGGGAAATGCTATGTGGGCAGATCTGCGGTTTATAAAAGTGACATTCGCGGTGATGAACTAAAGCGCCGCGGGGATGATGTCGGCAGTGAAAAAAACATCCCTCTGGTCAAGGACGAAAGCATTACCATTCGGGACAGCCTGCTCTATCGGACCCTGGTTCACAGCAATTCCCATAATCCGGGAATCCCGGAAGAATTCAGCATACGAAATACCATTTCCGCCCATTATGCCAATATCCACGGGTCTACGCTCCAGGGTTGTTTTTTAGGGCCCTTTGCCACTGTCGACCTGATGAATCTGTATGCCTGTATTATCGGGGAATTTTCCTATGTTCAGGCCGGAGAGCTGTTCCATCGAAAAATTGAACCCGGAACCATATGGGTCCGGAGTAATTCCTTTGACTTTAAATACAAGTACGACAAAGAGATGTTGAATCACTATGTGGGAGTGAATGCATTCCATAAGCCCCAGGGGATCATTTATGAGTTCGTAAAGGAACGGGCACAGGACTATGAAAAGCTGTTTGATGTCATGCATCTTGAGCCCATTGATGCCCCGTCAAATTCTGCGGTTAACCGGTATGCCGTGGTCAAGGGAAAGACAAATATCGGTGAAAATGTACTGGTGTCCCAACGTGCCTATCTGGACAATGCCGTTATGGGGGACGGGTCCAATGCACAGGAAAATACCTTTATCGTTCATTCAACGCTTGCCGGCCTGAATGTAACCGCCCACGGCGGGAAAATTCTTCACTCGGATATCGGTAAAGAAACCTTTGTGGGGTTCAATTCATTTATTAACGGAAAGCCCGAAGCCCGTATTGAAATCGGTGAGCGGTGTATTGTCATGCCCCACACCATCATTGATCCGGATGTGGCTATAAAAATACCACGGGAGCATTTGATCTGGGGCGGAATCACCTGTGAGGACGACATTAAGACCCACACCATGTCACTGGATGATTTTGCCGAAATCAGGGATGAAATGCATCTTGGCAATATGGTGTTTACAGGAAAAGGATCTGTGTTTGTTGATGCCTTTAGAAGGAGGATCCAGCATATTTTAGAGGCAAACGGGGCCTTATATAAAAAGGGAGAAAATCGGGGGCATGCTCAGGATGACCAGCGGATTTCTTTTAATATCATCCAGCCTTATCCCATGGGCGCACTCAAAGGGTTGTACCCGTCCATCAAGATAGAACCCTAAGGGTTGCATGTAGCTTTTGCCAGTGCTATGGATATGAGGCAGAAAATAATTAATCTTAAATTGGGAGGATGTTGTGATCAAATTACAGATTGAGAAAAAGCTTTTAATCCTTTTAGTTATGCTGATTGCTTTTATGGGCTTTACCTTTCAGGCCAGTGCCCAAACCATCAAAGTGACAACCATGCCAATCCCCGGACTTGTGATCAGCGAGACAGAGGGGCTATTTGTTAAGTTGTATCTGGAAACAGCGAAGCGGGCCGGGGTTGAAGTCGACCTGGACATTTTGCCGGTTAAGCGGGCACGACATCTTTTTGAAACAGGAAAGGTAGACAGTTTCTTTCCGGCTCTCGACGCCAGTCTTAGTGTGGATGCGGCCAAGGCTGTATTCTATGTAAAAAAAATATTCACGTTTGTGAACGATGGCAGTCCGGTTTTGACGCACATTGATCAGCTGGAAGGAAAAAAAGTTTGTCTGACCAGAGGCTTCACCTACCCCCGAAAACTGACTCATAATGAAAACATAAAACTGGACGAAGCAAGCGACCCGGTTCAGAGCATTAAAAAACTCAAGGCAGGCCGCTGCGATTGTTTTATTGCTGATCCCAAGGTCGGCACCGGTGCCCTGGAAAAATCCGGAGTAGAAGGGGTGACATGGAATTCGGACACACCGCTGGCTGAAATGGACGTTTATTTTGCCTTTAAAACAGACGAAGCCGGAACTGACCTGGCCGACAGGTTCACAAAAGCCCTTGCATCCATGAAGGAAGACGGAACCTTTAAGGCCATCATGTCCGGAGGAAAAAAATAGAGCAAGCATTGATTTTATAAACTATTTGCTTTTAAGCGATTCCCTGGGATTTATTTTTTTAGAACATTTTCCTGGGAATCGCTATAGCTTATGAAAGCTTCTTTCTTGCCCTGAGTTTGGCGTCTATCAAGTCGCGATGGCCCAAGTTAAGAAGGTTCGCAAGTTTATGGGCAAAGTGATCCTCATGCGCTTCAAGGTGATCGTCCAGCAAAATAATACGCCAGACAGATTCCAGTATGTCGATTTTTTGCTTTTCTGAAAAAGTTTCATTTATGAAGCGGGTATACCGGAAAAGGTTCACATACTCTTTACGTTCTTTATCGCTATCGTCGAGCAGGGTATCAATGTCCGTTTTGGATACCCCAAAATCCGTCACAAGTATTGTCACAAGATGCTCTTTTTCCTCTTCACTGCACTCGCCATCTGCATAGGCTGCCTCAAGCAGCAATACGGTCAAAGCCAGGTGGGCGTTCAGGGCATCCTGGTCAGTGGTCTGTGTTTTGTCATTGCCAATAATTTTTTTAATTAAATCAAACATCTATAATCTATATCCTTTTTTATCCTGAAAATAGCCAAGGTGAAATAGCCAAGGTGGGTGATAGACAAGTATTTGTGCCACTATAAAGCCAGAGAAACAAGGGGTCAAGGGTTCATTATCACTCTTGATTCTTGATTCCCCGGGATTTCTTAACCCTGCCCGGACTTTCCAGGGGGCAGAATGCTTCAAGGTAAAAAACATATATGGTGCCGTTGCAAAGACAGATTGTGATCGATGAAAATAGATTGAAGGTGCCGGTCAGTGGTATTGAAGACCTGAAAAACAGACAGTGAAAAATCAGTCCCTGTATATAACGCTAAAGGTTTTTTCCGGAGTTGCTTTCAAGTTCCATCTGGCCAACTGGCTTTTGCTGAATATCAGTCGTCCCATTTTCTGGGTTTTATAGTATATCGAACCGGGGCTCTTCTTTTTCTCAAGAATTTCTTTTACAAGCCTTGCAGCATCTTCCCCCATTACTTCCCCACTGACAACCATCCCGCCAATAAGCTGGTTTTTCCCAATCTGATTTTCATGGACGGTAAATACAGGAACTGGGGAATTTTCGGAAACCCACTCTGCAATTTTTTCCGGTTTTATATGATTTCCCGTTTTGTCCCGCATTGCAAGATTCCCGGCAACCAGGAGTATGTCAAAACCATTGCGTTTACTATTCAAAACCTCTTTTTTCCAGTCTTCTATTTTTCCTGTCATCCTCACTTCCGAGTGAATGTTTTTAAGGTTGAATTCAGTGTTCCCAAACAGGTCATTTTGAAAAAATGCCTGCGCTGTCGGACTGTCACCGAGAAGAATCAGCACCTTTTTCACATCAAGATTCACAGATTTTAGCATTTTAATAATTGTCAGTTTGATCATCGGCCTTTCCAATATACCGGTCACATTCTTATATTCCAGCAACCAGGGGTATGAACGCCTTATATTTGCATTAATTCCCATAAAGACAATCGGGATTTTTTTGCCTATACGCGGAACCATCAGGTTCAGTCCGTTATCATCACTGATAATTACAATATTCGGTTTAACCGTATGATAGTATGCCAGCGCTTCATCTGCCTTTTTCTCAAATTCATGTTGCGGAATAGATTTTGTGTACATTTCAAATTCAAAAAAACTATATTGGGGGGCTTTCAAAATAGTCCTCACCCCTTTTGTCATCTCATTTACCCATTCAAGTCTTGCTTTTCTGCTGTAGCTGTGGATAATCAATACTCTTTTCTCATCCCCGGCCAATATTAATCCCACATCGGATGTCAGGCTGATAACAAAAAGGATGACAGATATTTTAAGATACATTTTAATCATTTGGCACCTTGCTTTCTTTGAAGTTCGTTTAAGAAGCAATGTAAATTGGTGTAGCTGGTAGTGTAATAGTTATATAATAGCCTGATATTAAGACGAAATCAATTTACGGATAGGAAGTTGATTTTTATGCAAGAAAAGTATGAAAGATATTAGACGCCTTAAATGTCGCCCCGGTCGGGTATGGCCACAACGTGTCGTGGCTCTACCCGGCAGGGGCTGTCTTTTATCACAGACAGGCTACCAAAAAAAAGGATTCTTGGGAAATTAAGTCGACCGGATTATTTTTTCCAAAATTCAGGTACAAGCAGGATAATTACGGTATATATTTCCAGTCTTCCGGCCAGCATGCACCAGGATAGCAGCCATTTTCCGGCTGTCGGCAGGTGGGCGAAGTTTTCTGCCGGCCCTACGGAGCCGAATCCGGGACCAATATTACCGATACAGGAGGCTGTGGCACCAACCGCAGTCAAAAGGTCCACACCCATGCCTGCAAGCAAAATGGTGGCAATAGCAAAGACCAATAGATATAAGGCTAAAAATCCCATGATGGTCCGCAGCAGTTCTTCTGATACCATAGTGTTGTTTATCTTTACATGGCTGACACTTCTGGGGTGAATCAGTTTGAACAGTTCCCTGTAGCAGTACTTGCAGCAGACCAGAATCCTGGCGCATTTCATTCCGCCGCCGGTGGAACCTGCAGAGGCCCCGATAAACATGCAAAAAAAGATAAGAGTCTGGGAGAGACCGGGGAACTTTTCATAGTCTGCCGTGGCAAATCCTGTGGTAGTAATAATGGAGGCCACCTGGAAACTTGCAAATCTGAATGCCTGGGCAAGGGTGTCGTAAACCGGTCCCCAGGTATCAAAGCTTATGATCAGGGTGAGCACCAGGACAAGGCCTAAGAAAAAACGACATTCCGAATCTTTCCAGAAGGCCAGGGGTTTTCCCCTGAGCAGTTGATAGTGCAGGGAAAAATTGATTCCGGCCAGAATCATAAACAAGGTGAGGGTATAGTCAAAATAGGCGGAATCATAATGGGCAATGGAAGCGTTTTGCGGGGAAAAACCGCCTGTGGGCAGGGTGGTCAGGGCGTGGCATATGGATTCAAACAAAGACATTCCGCCAAAGTAGAGAAAAAAGATCAGGATAAGGGTCATGCCTGCATAGACCATCCATAGAATTTTGGCGGAGTCAGACAGCCGCGGGGTCAACTTGTCCGGTACCGGGCTCGGCACCTCTGCCTTGTAAAGCTGAATACCGCCAACCCCTAAGAAGGGTAAAATAGCCAGGGAGAGTACAATGATTCCCATACCGCCCAGCCACTGGATCAGGCTTCGCCAGAGCAGGAGGCTCGGGGTTGCCCCCTGGATATTGGTCATGATTGATGAACCGGTGGTTGTGAAGCCGGAAACCGATTCAAAAAAGGCATCGGTATAGGTTGCAAAATCCGGTGCCAGATAAAAGGGCAGGGCACCAAACAATCCGATACCAAACCATCCTAAGGCCACCACAGCCATGCCTTCTTTTTGGTTGATATAGGTCTGGCCGTTTGCCTTGGCCGAGGTCAGTATTAGACCGGCTCCCACGAATATGGTAATTGCCATGGCAATGCCGTGGCCGGTATGGGCGCCGTCCTCAAAATAGAGACTGCAGATCAGGGGGACTGCCATGGCAAGCCCGAGAACAAGGAGCAGAATGCCGATGATTCTCAGGATAAAAGGCCAGCGCATCAGAAAAATCCCAGTTTCACGGTGAGAAGTTTTTCAAGTTTTTTCATAGCCCCTTGAACGGCAAACAGAATGATCCGGTCGCCGGGGGTCACCTGACTGTCTCCGGCTGGGATCACCACCTGGTCTTCGCTGATAATGCAGACCAAGATGGATCCTTTTGGGAAAGACATCTTTTTCAGGGGTTTTTGCGTGATATCGGAGGTTTCAAGGGCAATGGCCTCAATAAATTCTCCCCGTTCGCCAAAGATGGAGATGTCGGATACCACATTGCCCTGACGGATATCCTGAAGAATGGAAGAGACCGCAGAGATTCTGGGACTGACTATTTTTTCAATGCCGATGGCTGATAACAGGGGATAATAACTGGATTTTCCGATCCGGGTAATGGTATTGGTCACCCCCATGTTTTTGGCCAGCAGGGAGACCAGGATATTGGTCTCATCATCATCGGTTACAGAGACCACGGCATCCATCTGGCCTATATTTTCTTCCATGAACAGTTTTTGGTCGGATCCGTCTCCGTGCAGTACCACTGTTTTGTTCATTTTCTTCGACAGTTCATGGCACCGGTCAAGGTCGGTTTCAATTATTTTGGCTTCTATTTTTTGGTCTTCCAGGGATTTGGCCAACTGGGCACCGATACGCCCCCCTCCCACAATCAACACCTTTCTGACGGGACTAACCCTTACGCCAAGAAGGTTCAGCTTCTCTTCAAGGTTTCGGGTTTCGCATATAAAATAAACCAGATCCCCGGCAAGGGTTTGATCTTTACCCCTTGGCACAATTACCTCGTTATCCCTTATAATGGCTGCGATCAACGGTCGTTTCTGGCCGAAAAATGTGTAAAATTCAGATAGCTCCATACCGGCAATAGGAGAGTCCTCTTCCAGGCGGATGCCGACATATTTAACCTTGCCGTCTAGAAAGTCTCCTGTGTCTCTGGCCTGGGGCACCTCCATCAGTCTCTGGATAGTTTTCACCACCTCAATTTCAGGGTTGATGATGGTGTCAATACTGGGATTTTCCTTTTTAAAATGGGAGTGGAAGGGTAAGAATTCTTCATTCCGCAGGCGAATCAGTTTTCGGGTCAAAGGAGAGAGCTGATTGGCAATCAGGCAGGCCACGATATTGATTTCATCAGAGTCTGTCACTGCCAGGAGGATATCCGTACCCCTGATACCGGCCTCGGTGAGGATGTCGGGACTGCTGCCTGATCCTGTGATTACCTGGACATCAAGATCTTCGGCAATTCTCCGGGTTGCCCCGGCATCCAGATCGATCACCACAACCTCTTTGCTTTCCAAGGTTAGCCGACTGGCAATATTATATCCGACTTCTCCGGCACCAATGATGATTATTTTCAAGGGCTGTCTCCTGTTTTGATTAGAGAGGTGGGGATTAAAATTCTGAGGCCACTGGACGCAGTTTTTACTAAATTCCATTCAGACTGTCAATATTTGCAACGTTCACTGGTAAGTCTTAGGTTTCAATTATTGAGGGGCTAAAAACAGCCGCGTGTCTTTAGCCCCTTACCTGAAAAAAATGATGTTTTACCTTGCCTTGGAATGAATTCTTTTTAGATTGTCCTAATCCAGGTTATATTAATCGGTCTTATTTTCCAAAAGCTTGGTTTCAAGCTTGGCTTCAATTGTTAATCTGTCCCTGTTCTGCTGGATCTGAGACTGTTGTTTTATGAGTTCGTTTTTAGTTTTATAGGACCAATATGTCTTTAAAATCATGTATATTCCCCCAAATAAAACAATGCCGAGAATGACCCATTTTAGTTCCGCGATGGTCTGGTAACTGATTTTACCTATATATACGAGCAGATCAGGAACCATCCAATACCCAAATGCAATTAAGATGACCGTGCTGCCCAGAGAATATATGTTTAATCTTCCAAGGGTGGAAAAAAGTTTTTCAAACTTTGTTTCTTCAAAATCAGAAGTCTGTTCACTGTTTTTATTTTCTTGTTTATCTTTCTTTTTTGAATGAAACATATCTTCAAATATTCTGACAATAAAGGCGATAAACAAAATTAAAACCAGAGGCACACAAATTGATAAAGCGATCCAGGCCCTTGTGGGAAACTTTGTATTTATCTTAATCCGGGTAACTGTGAATCCTTCGTCTTTGAAATTTTCAATACCGTAAATTTTTTTAAAATCTGTTATATGGCTTAAATTATAAGTGTTTTCATACACAATTTTATTGTTTTGATTAAATATTTTTACGACATCCTGGTTGCCTGAATAGGTCACACAGGCAACCAAAATTCCGAACTCAATTATTGCAAAAACAACGATGATTACAAATAATCCCGGAACATGTTTATCAACAAGCTCCCGTAATTTTTCCTCACTCATTAAAGAATCCTTAATTTCTCTTTCAAGGGCATATAAAAAACCTGGCAAACGCACAAACGAATTTGGCGGTAGGAGGTGATTCTGGCATCAAAAATTGTTTTTTTCAACCTGATAGTGTCGAATTTCGATATTGGGATAGGGGCAGGTTTTCGTTCATACACTAAATAAAACACAGGGGGCTTTTTAACAAAGGTTAGGTAATCTTGATAGCGTAAAAAAATCCCTGGACCTGCCCGGTAAAGGGGCAGGTCCAGGGAAACTCATTTATTCAACCTGGTCACAAACCTGGTCAAAGATCTCCGCAAGTCTTAAGATGCCTACAACCTCGTCCTCATTCAATACAAGCAGGGATTGGTGACATCCCAGGATGAACTGATGCACGGCTTCGGCAACAGGGGCATCCTCTGCCACATATTCTCCTTTGGAAGGAGAGTACATGATTTCTTTTACGGTCAACTTAGATGCTTTCCGGACAAGTTCTTCCATGCTCTCATCCCAAAGGTCCATTTTGTCAACCAAAGAGGTGAGAAACTCCATGTTAAACCCGAACCGGGATAAACCAATACTGCTGGTGTCCTCTGAATGCTCAAATTGGCGGTACTTGGGTTCCAAGGCTTTCAGAATTTCCCTAAAACCCAGTTTTCCCACAACGTTCTTATTTTCGTCAAAGGCCAGTACTGCCCGGTGTTTATGATGGTACTTGGTATCGGTTTGGGCCTCTTTCAGGGCCTTAATTGCATCTGTGAGAGGTGAATCTTGTGAAACCGTTGCATAATCCGATAAGGGGATCATCAATTCTTTTATTCTTTTGGCTTTCATTGCATCCACTCCTTTTATCTTACTGAATCAAAATGGGCATTCCCATGATGGGCCAAATTACAAGAACGGCTATACCAGTAACTATCATTAGAATAACAGAGGCCGGGATTCCATACAAGAAAAACTCTCCTGTGGTGAATTGTTTGGAATCATATGCAATGGCATTGGGGGCTGCACCTACCAGGAGGAGAAAGGGCATACCGGCAACGACCAGGGCTACAAAAAGGATGACATCCGGTGCAACGCCAAGGTAAGGCGCAATAACCAGGGCCACGGGCAGTGAGATGGCAATGGCTGCCACATTCATGATAAAGTTGGTCATCATCATGATAAAAAAGGCAATACTCATGACAAAGACAAACCAGTGTGAATCCTGGAACATGGTCAG
>PIVQ01000781.1 GCA_003354055.1 Desulfobacteraceae bacterium
GGTACTTCAACTACCAGATAGCCATTTTTTTCCAGCAGATCGTAAATTTTTTGCAATGCTCCCAATGGATCTTCAAGGTGCTCCAGAACGTGGTGCATGGTAATAATTTTAAAGTGCTGATCGGGCTGAAAATCTTCCAGAAATGAGTTTTGGACAGATACCCCGAATTGTTCGCGGGCAAAGGCGGCATGTTGCATATCCGGCTCAATACCGCTTGTGCCGGAATATCCAAACTCAGATAAGACATAAAGGAAAATTCCGGTGCCCGCGCCAATATCCAGCACAAAATCATTTTTATGCAGTAACCCGGCGATAAAGTTGTAACGATACAGTGCACTGTGGGTATCTCTGAAAATATGCCGTGGTTTCGGCGTATGGCACCCCTTATATGCCTTCCGGTATTGAGTTGAATAAAACTCTCTGATGGAATTATTATCCGGACGGGGATCGCTCCAGATAAGGCCGCAGTTTCTGCAGGCAACAGTTCTTAAATCTTTTCGATCTCTGTCTTTTAAAGAAATTACAAAAACATTTTCCGACTGGCATAGATTACAAGGTCTTCGGCACTTTTGGCGGGGAGAACTATAGGGTGTCATGTACTGTCCTTTTTAAAAAAATGGCTGTTATCAATATTCATCGAGAAGAGATATACCGATGAAAAATTGCAGCAACATTTCTGAATCATTACAATTTTGAAATACTCCCTTTTAGGGTATTAAATTCAGAAAAATGCCATTAAAGTAGCGAGATGTTTTATGGATTGACCAATCATTTGAATCATAATGGAATTAAAGAAATATGAAGCTCTCTGTTTATATCATCGCCTATAATGAAGAAGACAAAATCGAACAGGCTCTGAAAAGTGTAGACTGGGCAGATGAAATAATTGTTGCCGACTCATTCAGCACTGATGCTACCGCCGAAATTGCCGAAAAATTCGGTGCCGAAGTGGTCCAGATACCATTCAAAGGGTTTGGGGATCTGAGAAATAAGGCCATTGATGCCTGCCGCCATGACTGGATATTCAGCCTGGATTCCGACGAACGGTGCACTGAGCAGGCAAGGCAGGAAATACTAAAAGTTATTAATTCCCGAGAAAGTGCGGACGCTTATTTTGTCCCGCGACGAAACTATTTTTTGGGCAGATGGATAAAACACTCCGGGTTTTACCCGGACTACAGGCAGCCCCAGTTGTTCAGGAAAGGGAGTTTAAAATTCAGACCCGATATGGTCCATGAAGGATACGATGTTATAAGTAATAAAAAATGCGGATATTTAAGATCCTACATAAACCAGATCCCGTATAAAAACATTGAAGAAATGATGTCAAAAGCCAATCGGTATTCCACGCTTGGCGCTGAAATGATGGGGCAGACTGGCCGTACATCGGGACTGTTGCAAGCCCTGATGCATGGGTTCTGGTCTGCATCTTCCATATATATTTTAAGACTGGGATTTTTAGACGGGTGGCCGGGATTTATCATTGCTCTGGGTAACTTTGAAGGCACTTTTTATAAGTATGCAAAACTGCATTGGAAAAATACGGCAATGGAGTACCAGGATTCTTAACAGGCCCTCAAGAGTCTGTGTCTCTATATTTTTATTACAGGAGTTTTGTATGCATCAGATACAAAAAATGATTTTATCGATGGTTTTTTTTCAGATACTATTGGTACCATCCTTAACTTACGCTTCCGAAATTGACAGCATCACTGATCGATGCAAGCCGCTTCCTGATTTGACTGCCCATCTGAATGTTATCGTTACAGACGGTTTGAACAAGGTGGCAAAAAGGGCAAACGGAATGGCAACAAGGCGATATATTATAAAGTCTTACCCCTTTAAAAAGAAAAAGGGCCGGGATTACTGCAACCCTGATGATGTGTATAAATATATACGAAAAATGTTTGCCCGGGTGCTGATCGGGCAACTTGAATCGTATATAAATGAGCTTCCGGATACAATTGTCAGGCAAACTCCTTTTGAGCAATCGATATACAGGGATTTTACCATCAGGGAGACACCAACACTTGCCGGAATGAAAAAGATGGGAGGTGTCATCAGGATTGGTGATTACATTATCGGAGCTGATAAATTCGGCCATTTTTTTGCAGAAGGCTGGACAGGTTTCCAATATGCGTATCTTGTTGAAAAAAAGAGTTTTGATGCGGCACTGGATTACAGTAGGTTCTCGGAGGCTTCTTTTTTCGGCGCCACAACAACAGGGGTCTACTCAAATGCCGATATTGCAGTTAACTTTAACGGGTTAAGGTTTTACAATGCGGTTACCGGCCAGGGGAAAGACCCTTTGGGAGAAAAATATACACCGTTGCCTTACCTGGAATGTATAGATGAACAATGGAAGCTTGTCAGGCAGTTTGACTGGAGCGAGTATATTGATGCGTCCTGGGATGAAGGTCTGAATGCGAATTTATATCGAAATAAAAAGATACTTGATAAAGTTCTGACAAGGATGGATGAAAGGCTGGGTAAATACCCGGCTGATTGTGATTCCGGGTTGACGGGAACTGAAAAAATCACGGTGCTTCAAAAAAAGTATGGGAAATATGCAGACATCTTTATCAATTCGGATGGGCCGGGGGTAAAGCCTGCCTCCCTCAACAACGGACCACTTTTAAAAGAATTATTCTCAGAGATTAACGCCACACTAGGCATTATGCCAAAATCGGATTTTTAAATATTACTTGCGTATGGAGTATACGGGTAAGAATATGGAAAATGATGTTGTTGGTTCCGATGCCGGATCGGTTTTCGATTCCGGGCTGCATGACACGGCAACCCGTCCGTGGTGTGCTGAAACAATGGCTTTTACGAGACTCAGCCCCAACCCCAATCCTTTGGAGGATTTGCTGTGCTCGCCTCCCCGATACAACCTGTTCCAGATTTTGGTCGCGTCCTCCTGTGAAATTGTTGTACCGCTGTTCATGACAACAATTTCAATTTCTTTTTCCAAAATTTGGGAATTAATTACAACTGATCCGTTGCAAGGTGTGAACTTTACGGCATTGTCCATGAGATTTGCTATGACCTGACTGATTTTATCAGGATCTGCAAAGATAACAATCTCCTGAGATATTTTATTCTGAATACTGATATTTTTTTCTTCGGCCACGAACGCGTACATCTCGTATATGGGTGCCACCACCTCGGCCAGGGACAGTATTTCCAGGTTCAGCTTCATGACTCCCGCATCAGCTTCGGCAATATCCATCAAGGTATTCAGCATTCTGATTATCCGTTCCGATTCTTCAATGGCATCCTCATGCGCTTTCCGGCTGGCATCGGGATCCGGCCATTTCGTCAGCGCCTCTTCAGAAATCATTCTCAACCG
>PIVQ01001618.1 GCA_003354055.1 Desulfobacteraceae bacterium
TTCTTTTCTGGCGCCGTTTTTCTCTCCTGGCACTGGCTTTTTCGGACATAATATACTTCTCCTTTCCTTAAAAAGATAGTATATATGCCCTTAATTAAAGAATATTTCAATACGTAACCTTGAGGAACCTCACCATGGCGGGACCAAAAACCATTTTTCTTATTGACGGCAGTGCCTTTCTTTACCGGGCTTTTCATGCCATTCACAGCCTTTCAACCTCAACCGGACACCCCACCAATGCCACTTTCGGGTTTACCCGGATAATGCTGAAACTGCTTAAAGACAAACAACCGGATTATGCCGTGGTTTTCTTTGATGTCAAAGGCCCGACCTTCAGGCATAAAATGTATGATGAGTATAAGGCAAACCGCCCGCCCATGCCCGAGGAACTGGCAGTTCAGATTCCGGACATCAAAGAGGTGGTTGCGGCCCTGAACATCCCTATGGTTCAGAAACCGGGATTCGAAGCAGATGACCTTGTGGGTACATACGCCCGCCTGGCTCAGGAACAGGGTTTCAAGGTGGTCATGGTCACCGGAGACAAGGATTTTATCCAATTGGTGACAGACGACTGCGTTCTATGGGACCCCATGAAAGATACGGTCACAGACCGGGCCAAAGTAAAAGAGGATATGGGCATTGAACCTGAGCAATTCATTGATATCCTGGGCCTTGCCGGCGATACCGCCGACAATATTCCGGGGGTAAAAGGTGTGGGCCCCAAAACCGCCATCAAACTGGTGGCGGAGTTCGGCTCCATACAGGGAATATATGAGCACCTTGATGACCTGAAAAAAAAGAAAAAACTCCATG
>PIVQ01000782.1 GCA_003354055.1 Desulfobacteraceae bacterium
ATTAAGTCAGATTTAATCAAAAAGGAAAGGAAATTTAATCAAATGATTAAGGAAATTTAATCAAGTAAATTCTAATTAAACTCAGTATTTTCGCGGCTTTCAGAGTTTTTGTTAAAATCGTCTTTCTATGTCTATAACTTAACTACTTTAATTTAGAGCTTTTAGTTTTCAAAAAAAGTAATCAAAGATCACGAAAACATATGATCACTAGATCTTTCAGACTACTCGATTTTTATTAAGAGAATTGATTAAGCGCCAGAGGCGCACTAACGCGCTACGCTTGTTTACTCATAAAAGCCGTTTAAAACAAGTTTTAAGCCGTTTTTATCGAGCTTTGATATGTAGAGCAGGATTAAAATTAAAATCGTCTTAAATCGATAATTTAGAGTGTTTTTGGTTTTGATGAACGAGAGAAAAAAATCGTTTTGATTATTGTGTTGTTAATTGAGTTGAGAAGTGTTTAAAAGATGTGTGTCAAAACGAAGTTTTGTCCAGGTCTTTTGAATACGTTTTTTCGAAGAAAAATATCAATTCTATTAATAACTGTCCTTAGATATAGAGCTTCTATAAGCTTGTTCAATATTATTTTTTTTATCTTCTGATGTTTGTATATCAACTGCTTTATTTTTCGTTTCTAAAGCTATTTCAGTGTTAATTGAGTGTATCTTTTTAAATCTGTCTTTTAATATATCAATAGACTCTTTGAGTGCGTCTACAGCGTATAATGTAGCTGCATCAATAGCATCTTTAACAAGTTCTTTTATATCTTCTCTAAGTGTTTTAACTTCTTTATTTAAAACGAATTTTTCAGTTTTAATTTCTATAAGCTCTTTTCTTCTTTTTTCATTGAATTTTCGCAGATAATTAGCTGTGTTGTACTCACGTTCAGCAACAGGTTTTGAAGTGTCTTGCTTGATTATGTTTCTTTCAGAAAGTTTTTGTTCTTGTGATTCATACTCTTTCTTTTTGAATAACACATTTTTTTGTTTTTGATTAATGTATTGATAAAAATCTGTTTGCAGTTCTTCACCAACAATTCTTAATTGTTCATTATCTAGTTTTGAGTAAAGCTCTGGATAATCGCTAAGATTTGATTTTTGTTTTATATATTCATATTGATTTTGAACAAAATCATACTGCTGATTACTTTTGTTTTTTGCATTTATAGTCAGATGCACATGATGATCAGTTTCATCTTTATGTAGTATTGATAAGACTATCTCATAGTCAGAAAAATTCTTTTTATAATAATCAGTTATGATTTTTTCTTGTTCTTCTGCTGTTAGTTCATGCTGATTGTGGTTAGGTATTTTCAATATGACAGACACAAGAGCTGTATTGAGTTGTGATGTTTGATCAATATTTAAATCTTTACGTTGATTATGAAGCTCAATCAACTTTTCAATAGCTCTTTTTTTATCATTGAATCTTGATATTTTTCCGCATTTTTCTAATTTCTGAATAGCAATTTCAGATTTTATAGTTGTTGCTTTTCTTTCTTCTGTTGCTGATAGTAATTTAGTTAATAATGCTTTTTCATCTTCATTGCACTTTTCACTATCTATCCATTTTTTTATTTTATATTTTGTTTTTCTATAAGTAGTTGAATCGAAATCTTTATTATCATTTTCAAAAAGTGATTCAATGTATTGTAGTGCTTGTTTACGTTCTTCTTCGCTAGTGATTATTTTATCTCTGAATTTATAAACATTATCTTTTTCTTTTTCAAGTATACGTCTTTTTGATCTTTCTTCTTTTGAGTCTAAAAGCATGTCATGTTTTACAAGTTTACTTGCTAATTTTTTATTAAATTTAGCAACTCTTATTTGTTTATGTAATACAGTTGATGTTCTCATGCTCTTAACCTCGTAGAGCCATTTGTTTATAACGTACCACCTTTACTGCTTGCAGAAAGTGGGACGTAAACAAAATGGTTTGTTAGTGTCTCACTTTTAATTATCACATAGAAAAATAACTAGTCAAATTATAAGAAATATCTAATAAATCTAATTTGAAGAATAAATTTAGTTAAATTATTTTTTTCGAGCTAAAAAAAAGAAATTTAAAATTTTTTTAAATTTGGCTCACTCACCCCACAAAAAAAAATTTTATTCACACAGCGCACCGAAAATATTAGAAATTATCAAAAAAGATAATGTTAATTATCATTAATGATAATCTCAATTATCAAAAAATATAATTTATTAATTTATATTATTATATAAAAAGATAATAAAAATTATCATTATTTATAATCTAGCTATTTACATTTAAAATTTATGTGATAAGTTCAAAACAGATATAAATAATAAGAGCTTTTAAAAATGAGTGACGAGAAAACATTAATAAAAATCATGAAATCTATTGTAGACGCTGATTTAACAAAGAATGAGATAAAATTAGTTTTGCACTTTCTAACAAAGTACGACAAATATTTTATAGTTGAAAATTCAAAGCTGAGCAGTGAAACAGATATTAAAATACCAAATTTGATCAGAACGATTAAAGATTTAAAAAGTAAGAATGTAATTAGAGATCGAGAATTTGGAAAAGACAAAACAAACAAGCTATATGTTACAACTTTTAAAAACTGGAAAAAAGAACAAATAAAATCAACAACTTAAGGAACAAAAAAAAGAGTGTTTTAATCACTCTTCTTTTTTATTTTCAATTTGTTCAACTTGATCAATTTCGTTTATTTCTTGAAATCTTAGAAGCAGATTCATACGTTTTTTATTATGCCCTTTGAACATAAAATCAGGATTTAACATATAAACTCCTGATTGATTTGATGATATAGCTTTAGTGTCAATGAGAGCTTTTATTGTTTTATTTACAACTGGGTAAGATACACCACACTTTTCAGATATTTTTCTTTGAGTAGCAATAATCATATTTTCGTTGTTTTTATTAGCTAAAAGCCAATTTAAAACTTTAATTTTTTGATTACCGATCACCTCTAAACTTTCTAAAATATGACTTAGCCAAATTTTTTCAAAGTTAAAATCTGTGTCGTAACTGTTGATAATATTAAATTCTTCAAGCTCACCAGTTTGTTTATTTATATACTCTTGTTTACCCACAACTACCTGTTTTTTAGTTGTTGTTTTCTTTTTTTTATTTGTCATAAGCCATGCTTTTTGTTTGATTGTTTAATCAATATCATAAATTGTAATTTACACAATAGTAAAACCTAATTTAATCAAAAAGGAAAGCTTTTTTTATGCTTTGATTAAGTCAGATTTAATCAAAAAGGAAAGGAAATTTAATCAAATGATTAAGGAAATTTAATCAAGTAAATTCTAATTAAACTCAGTATTTTCGCGGCTTTCAGAGTTTTTGTTAAAATC
>PIVQ01001619.1 GCA_003354055.1 Desulfobacteraceae bacterium
TGGATGCCCTGTTCGGACCGGCTCTTGGCCGCCCCAAAACAGCCATCTTCAAAACCACTGATTTGGTCGGTCTTGACACCATGGCCCATGTGGCCAAGAACTCCTATGACCTCTGCGAAGACGACGAGCAGAGAGATTCCATGGAGCTGCCTCCCTTCATCGCAACCATGGTTGAAAAAAACATGCTGGGTAACAAAACCCAGGGCGGTTTCTACAAGACTGAGCTGACTCCTGAATGGAAAAAGCTGAGAAAAGTCCTGAACATTGAAACCATGGAATATGAAGATCTGGTAAGACCTTCCTTTCCCTGCCTGGACGAAGCCAAGAAAAAAGACACCCTGGTTGAAAAACTGGCCTGTGTTCTCAAGGGTGATGACCGTGGCGCAAAGTTTGCCTGGAAATGCGCAGCCAACTCCTTTCAGTACGCAGCCAATCGCGTTCCTGAAATCGCAGACACCGTCATTGAAATTGATAACAGCATGAAATGGGGTTACAACTTTGAAATGGGTACCTTTGAAGCCTGGGATGCATACGGAGTTGCCGAAGCAGTTGAAAGAATGAAAGCTGAGAAACTTGACGTTCCCGCCAATGTCATGGCAATGCTGGACAAGGGCGTGTCTTCTTTCTACAAACTTGAAAACGGTATCCGTTACTACTTTGACTTCGTTTCAGGCGAATACAAGGCTGTTCCGGTTTCCAAAGCCATGGTTTCCATTGCTGCGGCCAAGGGCAACAACAAGACTGTCCTTGAAAATGCATCTGCCTCTCTGGTTGATATCGGAAATGATGTTTTCTGTGTAGAATTCCATA
>PIVQ01001620.1 GCA_003354055.1 Desulfobacteraceae bacterium
GAGGCCGGTAAGAGCCGTTTCAGACCGGTGCTGCTGACCTCTGTTACCACGGTTGCAGGGCTTGCCCCTTTGCTGACAGAGACCAGTTTCCAGGCCCAGTTCCTCATTCCCATGGCAGCCAGCATCAGTTTTGGACTGGTGGCGGCCACGGCCCTGACCCTGGTATTTGTGCCCGCGCTGTATGTGGTTATCAAGGATGTGACGGCTGTATTTACAACACCTTCAGACCCCGTGCCGGTTCCGGAATCAGAACAGAAAACCACCTGATTATTGATAGATAAGAGATATGGACAATATATTTACAGAAAAATTTTGGATAGACACCTGGACAGGCGATACGGCAGGGGATACCTATGCCGTTCACAAGGGATTTTCCACCCCCGAATACTGGGACAAGGCCTCGGCCACCTATAATACCAATAAAAAGGAGGTCCGGGACCGGCGACAGGAAAAGGTTCTCTCCGTGCTGGAGGATAAAGGGCTCCTGTTTAAAGGCATGCGTGTTCTGGATATCGGCTGCGGCACCGGCATGATGGCTTTGGCCCTGGCGCAGCGCGGTGCCCATGTGACGGCCATTGATTTTTCAACGGGAATGCTGGACCGGCTCAGGGCCGATCTGCCCAAGGCTCTGGAGGGCCGGATAATCCTGCGTCAGGAGGACTGGCATGAAGTGGATGTCCGGAAACGGGGTTGGGAAAAATCCTTTGATCTGGTCCTGGCCTTTATGTCGCCCGGCGTGGCCACACCCGCGGCCTTTGATAAAATGATTCAATGCGCTGTCAAGGGGTGTGCCATCAGGGGATGGGCTGC
>PIVQ01000120.1 GCA_003354055.1 Desulfobacteraceae bacterium
TACGCAGTTGCCAGGCTGTGAAGTCCGCCGCCGATAAGGACGACATCGTAACTTGACTTCAGCTTTGTCTTTTCTCCCCACATGGGTTTCTTTTTCAAAAACATTGGCCTTCTCTTCAATAAGGGTTGATTGTTATGCCTCCAGTTTCAGTAAATACGCGATGAAAGAAATTCTGTCAAGAACAAAATTTCAAAATGATAGTTTTTCTTTCATTTGCCCTTGACATTCTTAACACTTTCTATTAAAATTCAATAAAATTAATGAATTGCGATAAATTAAACAGTTGATAATAAATGACTGTAACTATACCAAACGAGGTTTCTTTCTATGAATGATCCTGCATCACACCCTGTAATCAATGAAATTTCAGCCCAACTTGACGACCTGACCCCCAAAGCCCGCACTCTGGGTACTTATATCATTCAGAACCCCTCTAAAGCGGTATTCATGACGACCAAAGAGTTGTCGGAAGCCTGTGGTATCAGTGAGGCCACTGTGGTTCGTTTTGTTTCAACCATTGGGTATAAGGGGTATTCGGATTTCCAGGACGCCCTGAAAGACTTTGTCAATACCGGACTGTCACTGCCGGACAGGATGGATATCAAAGACCGTGAAGAACCGGGTCTTAACCGTCTCCACCGCGGCATTTTAGAAGAGCTCAACAACCTTCAATACCTGTATGAACACATTAATGTAGACACCATGAACAAGTTTGTGGACCATCTGGAGAACAGCCCCACGGTTTATTTCACCGGGTCCAGACTGTCATATACCTATGCATACTACTTTGGCTGGTCACTGACCAAGGTACGCCGCGGGGTTCACATCCTTAAAGGCAGCGACTCAACCACCATGGACATGCTGACCAATGCCCCGGAAAACAGCCTGGTGGTTCTGTGCGCCAGCACCCGATATCCCAATGAGCTGATCAAGCTGAGCAAAATGATCAGAAGAGCCGGCCACACCCTTCTGGCCCTGAACGATTCAAATATCTCCCCTGTGATCCAGTTTGCCGATCTGTCGCTGGTGGTACCGTCCAAGTCCATCCCCTTTATCGGCAATGTTTCCGGCATGCTGGCCGTAATTCAATACATGGTCCAGGAACTGGCCAACAGAAAAGGCGAAGACCTGCGAACCTATCAAGAGCAACTGGAGCAGGTTTACCTGGAAAATGACATCCTTTTTAACCTTGACCACAAGTAGAGAAAGCCCTATGGTCCGTCTAATTATTTTTGGATGTGTGATTTTCGGAGACTGACCATGGACTTATCTTTGCTCACTTTTATTCTACTGTTTTTCACCGGCCTTCTGGCCGGGTTTGTGGATTCCATAGCCGGCGGCGGCGGCTTGATTTCCCTGCCAGTGCTTTTGTCCATCGGCCTGCCCCCGCAGCTCGCCCTGGGCACCAACAAACTTCAGGGCAGTTTCGGCACCCTGTCCGCCACCATTAACTTTATCCGCAAGGGCAAGGCCAGCCTGTCTGACAATCTTTCAGGTATCTGCTTCACCTTTATCGGGGCAGTCATCGGCGCCTGGGCCATTCAGCAGATCGAGGCTGGATTCATCCGGCACCTTATCCCCTTCATGCTGCTGTTTGTCTTAATCTATACACTGATGGCCAAGGATCTGGGCACGGTTCAGGGCCGGGCAAAAATGGGGAAAAATCTTTTCTTCATGATATTCGGCCTGCTGCTGGGATTTTATGACGGATTCTTCGGTCCAGGCACAGGTGCTTTCTGGACAGGCGCCCTGCTCATTCTGCTTGGCCTTGATATGACCTCTGCCACCGGCACCACCCGAATTATGAATTTCACCTCCAACATTGTAGCGCTGGCAGTATTTGTGATCGGCGGGAATGTGCTATACTCCGCAGGTCTCACCATGGCCGGCGGACAGATCATCGGCGCCAGAATCGGATCTAGTATGGCCATCAAAAAAGGCGCCCCCTTTATCCGACCCATTTTCCTGACCATGGTAAGTTTAACCATAGTCAGACTGATTTATGTGAATTATGTCTAAGGCTCGGCTCCAAAATTACTTGATCTTTTGTTTTCAAAATACCCAGTCTTTTAAGGGTTTTTGGGAAACAAGCTTCTGCCCTTCAGGGTAATTAGATCAAGTTGTTTTGTAACGATTCCTAACCTTATAAATAAACGATAGAAAGGAGTACCACCATGCTGCAAACCCAGGAAGAACTGCTTAAAATACTGGACGACATCGGAATTGAATACACCAATCATGAGCATCCCGCCGTATTCACCGTTGAAGAAGCTGCCGAGCACAGTGACGGCATTGAAGGCGCCCATTCAAAAAATCTCTTTTTCAAGGACAAGAAAAAGAACCTGTTCCTCGTGGTCACCCTGGCGGATAAACCCATCAAAATAAAAGAAGTGGCTAAGCTCATCGGCGGGAAAAACATGTCCTTTGGCAAGCCCGACCTTCTCATGGAAGTCCTGGGCATGATCCCCGGCGCTGTCACCCCCTTTGCCGCCGTCAACATAGGAGACCGCGAGGTAAAAGTGGTCCTTGATGAAGAGCTGATGGAAAACGACCAGCTCAACTTCCACCCCCTGACCAACACCGCCACCACCACAATTGGTCCCCAGGATCTTGTAAAATTCCTGGAACATTGCGGCCAGGCCCCGGAAATCATCCGCCTATAGAGTTGCCTATAATTTGCTGCCGGGCTCGGATTAACACCGGGCCGGGCAGCCCGGAGACGTCTGAGTATTGATTCCAAGAGGTATTATTCGCTTATGTCAGCCTATTGGAATTTTCAGTGCAATAATAAATTTATTGAGTTTGCCACATCCCATATCTGATACAGTTTTTTACCCGCCCCCGAGTCAAGGCTTTTTGTGAATCCCTTAAAAAAAGCCCAGAGCCCACCCTTCATTTAAATTTCTAAAAAAACACTTGACTCATAAATAGACCCATTATATAGACTCATTATATAATGAGTAAATATAATAGGTCTATATAACAAAGGTCAGGACACACCATGCCAAGAAAATCACAATTTACAGCCGATGAAATCGTTGAAGCTGCCCTTGCTCTGGCCAGAGAAAACGGGTGGGACGGTGTATCCGTTACAGCCGTTGCCAAAAAAATAGGCAGCTCCACCATGCCCATATATTCTTACTTCGAGAACCTGGAAAAACTCAAGGATGCCGTGGCCGTGAAAGGATGGCATATGCTCATGGAATATGAGACCAGGCAGTATACAGGAGATATCTGGGTTGACCAGTCCATGGGATATATCAGCTTTGCCATGGATGAAAATAAATTATTCCACTGTCTGTTTGACGGAAGAAATTCCGATTTTCAACTTGAAATGCGCATCACCCATTGGAATCATCTCACCCAGGCACTCAAGGATTATGAACCCTTTAAAGGGCTGAAAAACGAACAGCTTTTTCTGATCCGCTATTCAAGGGGGATGTTTACCCATGGCCTGGCCACATCCGTCATATCCAACTGGGGCAAGATGCTGGAGATAGACGGAATGGTGGAAAATCTTGTCACGGCCATGAGTCATTCCACTTTAGAAGGATACAGGACAACCTACGATTGTGAGAATAAGAACATTGCTTTTATTGATACGAATATAAGAGAAATATTTAATAAAGGAAAACTCGAAAAGGATCAGAATGATTAAATAAGGCGTGGCATCAAATTAAAATCGCCGGTGTCAAATTGACCATCCCAAGTGGATAGCCGCCGATGGTAATGCCACGCCAATTACCTGGGTGGTTTATTTTTGATACCCGGCCTTAAAGCGATTATCCGTTTTTTTCGGTGATCCATATAACCTGTTTCCAGCGCGCTGGCTTTTTAAGGTAACCAAAACAAGAGTATCCAGGGAGACTGAACTATTTCCCTGTCACTCATTAATGGGAGAGGTGCGCATGAAAAAGATCCATTCACACATCTTTAAAAATCACATCACCTTCAATTCTATTTTTAATCTATTCATTTTATTGGTTTTCTTTTCTGTTTTTTCCCAGACCCAGTCTCAGGCCGCCAGCCCTGAATACGGGGGGAGATTGAGCTTGACCGGTGAAATAGATGCCAGGGGGTTTGACGCCATCAAGACCCGGTCCCTGGCCGGCGGTGGAAGACTAATTGCACGTTTGGTCATGGAGCCACTCTTTGACCGGGGAGAAAACAACGAACTGGTTCCTGCCCTGGGATTGTCTGCCATAAATTCAAAAGACGGAAAAACATGGACCATTACACTTCGCCAGGGGGTGAACTTCCACGATGGTACACCCTTTAATGCAGATGCAGTGGTTTCCCATTGGACGCGGATCCTGAATCCTGAAAACCGATTCAGGGGGCTTCTTATGCTTCGGCCGGTTGAATCAGTTGAAAAAATTTCCAATTTTGAAATTAAATTCCATCTAAAGCATGCATGGACACCCTTTACCCGCTTTTTGACAAATCCTTCCGGATTTACAGCGCTTATCCCGTCACCCACTGCTGTTGAAAATGACACCCAGAACCTTTCACCGGTAGGGACCGGTCCTTTTATCTTTAAAGAGTGGAAACGGGGTGATCATCTCCTGGTGACTAAAAATTCAGGGTATTGGCAGCAGGGCAAACCCTATCTGGATGAAATAACCTTTCGCGCCATACCGGACCATGCAGCACGGTATGCTGCTTTGGCTTCGGGACAGGCCAACGTCATGATCACCGACCGGGCCATGCACGTGAAAAAGCTGGAAAAGGATTCTGAATTTAATAAATATCCCCTTGTGTGGCGGGGTTCCGGAATTATCGTTCTGAACAATAAAAAGCCGCCCCTTGATGATGTGCGTGTACGCCGGGCCATTGCCCTGGCCTGGGATCAGAAACAGTATCTCAGCATGAGTTTTAAGAACATCATGCCCTTTGCAGAGCATTGGCTCGGTGATGCGGTGAACTGCAAGGATGTGGGCTACCCTTTCCCCGATGTTGAAAAAGCCAAAAAACTAATAGCAGAATATGGAAAACCTGTGGAGTTGGAATATGTTCATACCGCCACCAACAGAGGGAAAGAGGCCGGGATCATCATGCAGCAGATGATGAAAAAGATCGGGGTTAAAATCACCCCGGTTCCTTCGGACTATCCCGGACTCTTCAAACGGATAAGGAGCCGAAAATTTGATATGACCTCCTGGGGCATACCCGGCGCTTCTGATATGGAGCCTATCACCACAGCGATCCTGCATTCTAAAAGCCCATGGAATGTGTCTAAATACGCCAATGAAGAGATGGACAACACCCTGATAGAACTGCGTATGACCACAGATTCTGAAAAAAGGGAAGAGATCCTCTGCAGCATTGCCCGAAAGGTTAATTCAGAGGTGCCTTTTTTGCTTCTCTTTGGCCGGACCTATTATTTGTTTGCAAAAAATACCATTAAAAATGTACAGCTGCCCATACTGGGTGAGGAAGGACTGAATCTTACCGAAGCCTGGATGGATCAGGTGGATCAATAGTTTTCTTTTTAAAAACAGGAGAAAACCATGCAACACAGATCCGATATGTCGTTTAACGACCTGGTGGAAAAGTATCTGGGAAAACGTCTGCCCCGGGGAATGGCAGATCCTATTTCCATGTCCGACCAATCCCCTGATGCAAAAGAGTTTATCCTGCGTGTTCTCAGGCTTATGAACCAGGCCGGGTATCCGGCAACTTCACTTACACCCTATTTCATCCGGTGGATTTCAACCATTAAAAATATGCTGCCTTCTGCATGGGGAGGATTGATTCCTCCCATCACATTGCCCGACCGCCATAGAAAGCTGGATGCCTATATCAAAGGACAAAACAGATTCAACGGCGCACAGGCACCTGTTTTTTTGGATATGGGATGCGGGTTCCCCCCCATAACCACATCGGACACCGCCAAGACCCTTTCTGACTGGCAGGTGTTTGGTGTGGACTATTCTTTCCCCGATTATATTGTTTATAATTCAGAAGGGCATTATGCATGTTTTGACAAAAACGGGAATTTTCAATATTTCCAGGCCCTGATGATTCCCAGCGGAAGAGCCTTATATCAGGATCCCCAGGGGACCAAAAAATATTTTAACACCCTGTTCTCAAACCTGAAGACACAGGCTTTTCCTTCCACGGGAAATACCAGTGAAACCGTTGAAAAGGATGGCAGCCGACTCATACACAACCATGTGCTTAATTTTGAAACAGATAACTTAAGTTTGATAAAATCCGATGTCAGCGATATTAACTTACCCCCTGTTCAGGTGATCCGGTGTATGAATGTACATCTTTACTTTGATCCGAACACCAGAAAAAAAATGGTGGCCCAGGCAGGTAAGCTTCTTGATGATGACGGACTCCTGATTGTGGGGACCAACGGTCTTAGCGTTCAAGGGCGTTATTTTGTTTATGAAAAGAAGGATGGCGATCTAATCGCCAGGGAATTTGCTTTCAGCCCTGATAATTTGGGCCCCATCTCCTTTATGCCCTGGTTTGCCCTCCATGAAAATGATCCTGAATCCATGCTTTTGACCAAACTGTCCAGGGAAATCCGTTCCGATGATACCTTCTGGCCGGATTTCAGTAATGCCATGGACAAATTGCTGGAAGAAAATGAAATCTGCTGGCGTGGAGGAGATGGTTTTTATCAGGTTCCCAAGGAAGAAATGCCGCCCAGTGAATATCTGCCAAAAGGTATTTCCATCTGGCAGAGACTGGATGCTCTAGGCTATGTTGACGGTGCCGTTAACCTCCTTAAAGCCCAGGGGTATGACGCATGGAGAAACTCCGTGGGAGATATCGCTGTTAGGCCCTTTTTAAAATGAGTGCATTGAATAAAAAAAATGATATATCAGTTAGTTAACACATGATCCAAGGTGGGATACTAAAAAACAGATGAACCGGATGTCACAAAAATGTCTAAAGCTCTTCATGGTGATGCTATGCGTCACCTGGTTTACCTTTTTGATGATCGCCCTTCTGCCTGGTGATGAAGCCTATGAAATTGCAGGAGAGAATGCGTCCATTGAAGAGATCCAGGAGATCCAGGAAGCCCTGGGTCTGAACAGGAATATTCTCATCCGTTACCTGGACTGGCTTGCAAAGGTCTGCCAGGGAGATCTGGGTGTATCAAGCCTTACCCAGGAGGTTGTTCTGGATGCCATTATTTCCCGGCTGCCCGTCACCCTTGAACTCATGGTGGTTTCCCAGATTTTTGCACTTTGCCTGGCCATACCCCTTGGCCTGATGAGCGCCTACAGAGCCCATTCAAAATTTGACAATCTTCTCGGCGCCATCGCCTTTGGCGTCATGTCCATTCCGGTTTTTGTCATGTCCATACTGTTCATTTATCTATTTGCATTAAAACTGGGGTGGCTTCCGGCCACAGGGTATGTCCCCCTGTCTGAAGGATTCTGGGAAAATATACGATCCTTTATCTTACCCGGTTTGAGTATCGGGCTAGTGGAATGGGTTCCCCTGATGCGGGTGCTGAGAAGTGATATGATTGCCACCCTGAAGGAAGATTATATCCTTTTGGCCAGGGCAAAGGGAATTCCCGATTATAAAATACTGTACAGGCATGCACTCAAGCCCTCATCATTTACATTGATCACCATACTGGGTATTCAGGTGGGCCATCTTATCGGCGGGGCATTGATCGTGGAGACCATTTTTGCATTGCCGGGAGTGGGACGGCTCCTTGTGGGGGCAATCTACGGCAGGGATGTTTTCATGGTTCAAGGATGCATCTTGTTTATAACCTTCTCATATGTTGCCATCAATTTTCTGGTGGATACTTTTTATGGGGTTCTTGACCCCAGAATTCGGATGCAAAACAATTAACGGAGGATCATGGCACCCCCTGATCAAAATAATACCATAACAATGCCTCTGTCTTTGTCTGAAAAGCTTGGGGCGGGATTCTGGCTTTCCTGCGGCTGGATCACCATTGTTTTCAGTTGTGCGGTATTTGCAGGTTTTTTCCCATTACCGGAATCTGATTACATGGACTGGGTCAACCTGAATTCTCCCCCGGGCACCTATGGCGAAGGACCGGTTCTGCACCGGACCGGCCAATATGTATCCTCATCATTTGTGCATCTGTTCGGTACCGATGCCCTGGGTCGGGACGTTTTTACCCGGCTTCTTTTCGGAGCCAGGATTTCCCTTGCCGTAGGATTGGTGACGCCTCTGGTGGGGGTGTTTGTCGGGGGGATATTGGGGGTGCTTGCCGGTTTTTACAGGGGGCGGATAGAAGGGCTGATCATGTCTGTTATGGATGCCATTCTGGCCTTTCCGGGACTTGTGCTCTTATTGCTCGTTGTTTTTCATTTCGGCGCCAGCCTGAACAACCTCATCCTTGCCCTGGGGTTTCTTACCATTCCAGCCTTTACCCGGGTGGCCCGGGCCAACACCTTAACATTTGCCAAACGGGAATTTGTATTATCGGCCCGGGTGCTGGGGCAAAGTGATGTGCATATCCTGATTCGGGAAATCCTGCCCAATATTTTCATGCCCATGTTGATTTATGCGCTTCTTGTTGTTTCCTATATGATCGTGGCAGAAGGAGCCCTAAGCTTTCTGGGCCTTGGGGTGCCTCCCCCCACACCGAGCTGGGGCAGTATGATCGCCGACGGCAGGGAGGTGCTGGATGAAGCGGTCCATGTCAGTTTAATCCCGGCTGTTATTATGTTTCTTACAGTTCTTTCTTTTAATATCATCGGCGACGCCATCAGAGGTCTTTTAGATACCAGGGAAGGTCAACTTTGAACATGGATGCAAAAGAGTCACCCCTTCTATCCATTGATCAATTGCAGGTATTGATTCCTACGCCACGCGGAGCCGTGCATGCGGTTGACAATGTTTCTTTTTCTCTGGAAAAAGGCAAAACTCTGGGACTTGTGGGAGAATCCGGGTGCGGCAAAAGTATTCTGTGCAGATCTATTACGGGATTGCTGCCCAAAGGCGCCGTGGTTTCAAATCATTCTAAAATTGTTTTCAAGGACCAAATCCTCAACCAATTGTCCAACCACGCCCTCAATAAAATCAGGGGCCGTGAAATTGCCATGGTCTTTCAAGATCCCATGACCGCTTTAAACCCGGTAATGACCATCGGCAGACAAATGGCCGAATCCCTTGTACACCATATGGGAATGAATCTTAAAAATGCCCTGGAAAAATCAGTGGAGTTGATGGCCGCGGCCGGCATACCCAAACCCCTGATGCGGCTCAAACAATATCCCCATCAATTATCCGGGGGGTTAAGACAACGGGTGGTCATTGCCATGGCCCTTTCCTGCAACCCCAAACTCTTGATCGCGGATGAGCCCACAACCGCTTTAGATGTAACGGTCCAGGCCGGGATCCTGGACCTTCTGGATCAGTTGAGAAGGGAAAAAAACATGGCCATTATTCTGATTACACATGATCTGGGGGTGGCTGCGGCAAGGTGCCAGGAAATTGCTGTCATGTATGCGGGAAAGCTGGTTGAAACCGCCTCTGCAAAAGCGCTTTTTTCCCATATGAAAATGCCCTATACCCGGGCGCTGTTTGATTCATTACCCCGCCTGGAAAACCCTGTACATTCAACGCTGAAAACCATAGATGGTCAGCCGCCGAGTCTGATTTGCCCCCCTGGGGGGTGTCGGTTTGCACCCCGCTGCCCCTCTAGTGCGAGTCTCTGTTATGAAAAAGAGCCACCGCTTTCTTCCAAAGACAACAGCCCGCACAGGTCAGCATGCTGGTATCCCTTAACCTCTGCAAATAACGGCTTTGAAAATCTCATCAAACCCATTGAACAAAAAAGTTTACACAGAGTTAAAAATTAATGGCAAAAGAAAAAAAGAATAAAATTGTATTGGGTGTTCAAAATCTCGTGGTTGATTTCCCCCTGAACAGAAGAAAAAAGCTGCATGCGGTCGTGGGAATCAGTTTTGACATCCAAAAAGGTGAAACCTTTGGGTTGGTGGGTGAATCCGGGTGTGGAAAAACGTCTGTGGCCCGGGCTGTTATGCAGATTCCCCCCCCCACATCAGGGAAAATTTTTCTTTGCGGTGAAGAACTGACCCAAACAACAAAACAACGGCTAAGGCACTTAAGGCCCCGTTTTCAAATCGTATTTCAAGATTCCATATCCGCATTAAACCCAAGAAGGAAAATTGGGGATACCATTGCCATGCCCCTGCATGTTCTCAAAAAAGGCGGGTTTTCAGAAAAAAAACAGGCTGTTTTCAAAATGATGAATCTTGTGGGGGTTGATCCTGATCTTTTTGACAGAAGGCCCTATGAATTGTCAGGAGGACAATGTCAGCGGGTTCAAATTGCAAGGGCATTGATGACAAAACCCGAACTTTTAATCCTGGATGAACCAGTCTCATCACTGGATGTGTCGGTTCAGGCCCAGATTATAAATCTTCTTGAAAAACTGAGAAAACGCTACGGCCTGACCATGCTGTTCATCTCACATGATCTGGCTGTTGTAAAAAATGTCTGCGACAGGGTGGCAGTTATGTATTTAGGAAAACTTTGCGAGATCGCCCCTTCCGAGAACCTCTATCACACCCCTTTGCATCCATACACCAGAGCACTTCTTAGGGCAATCCCCAGGCCGGATCCGTTTCAATTGCCGGCCAAACTGCCTCTGATGTCGTCAGAGATGCCGTCACCCACGACCCCTATTTCAGGATGCCGGTTTAAGACCCGTTGCCCAAAGGCAGTTGCCTTTTGTGAAGAGAAAGACCCAGTGTTAAAGCAAATCACCACAGGACATTGGGTGGCATGTCATTTAAAGAGGGAAAAATAATATGGAAAAAATGAAATTAGGAAGATCAAATCTCATGGTGGGCAGATCCGGGTTTGGAGCCCTGCCCATTCAGAGAGTGGACCTGATCACTTCAAAGAAAATTCTCAGGAAAGCATATGAAAACGGTATCAATTTTTTTGATACTGCTCGAAACTATTCCGATAGTGAAGAAAAAATCGGGTCTGCGCTATCGGATGTTCGCCAAAAAATCATTATTGCCACAAAAACCCATGCACAAAACTATGCAGACCTGTTCAGTGATTTAGAAACCAGTTTGAAAAAACTTAAAACAGATTATATAGATATTTACCAGCTTCATACGCCTAAAATTCTTCCCGACCCCGGGGATCCGGACAGTCTTTATGGGGCCCTGCTTGAGGCTCAACAAAGAGGGATGATCCGTTTTATAGGCATCACAAACCATTGTTTAGATGTGATCATCCAGGCTGCCGAATCGGAAAAATATGATACGGTCCAGTTTCCCCTAAGCTCAATTTCAGCAGACAAAGATCTTGCTCTTATCGAAATATGCCGGGAACGAAATATTGGTGTCATCGCCATGAAGGCATTGTCCGGCGGTCTGATTTCCAATGTGGCCACCACCTTTTCTTTTTTACGCCACTTTGGAAATGTCCTGCCGATTTGGGGCATCCAGCGAACCGCAGAGCTCCAGGAGTTTATCTCTCTGGAAAAAAATCCCCCCCCTTTGGATGACAGAATGTGGGAAATGATCCACAAAGACCGTGAGGAACTGGCGGGCAATTTTTGCCGGGGCTGCGGGTATTGCTATCCCTGTCCCTCAGGGATAGCAATACCCTATGCAGCCAGGATGGATATGCTTCTTAAAAGAGCTCCTTACCAGACTTTTTTGTCGGATCAATGGAGAGAATGGATGGATCAGATCGAAAATTGTACCGAATGCGGGGAGTGTAAGGAGAAATGCCCATACGAATTGGATATACCTGATTTACTGAAATACCAATTGACAATTTATAATAAATTTTATGGGGATCAAATCCAAAAAAACATGATCCCTGACTGACCCCGGCCCAAAAACCCAGCCCATCACCTATAAAAAAAGAAATCAGGAGTTTCGTGGATAAGAAGGTGCAAGGTGCCTAAAGCCTTGCCTGGTCAGGTCAAAATGGCATGTAGATGCTTCATATCATCCATAACATCCCGATAACGCAATGACGCTCCATACGAAGGTACTGAGAACAGCTCTTGTCTGTTAACCTTTGATCTGCTATATGGTTAACGAAGATTATTTCCAACCATGCACAGCAAGGGGCGAGTGAAAAGAATGCAGATGAGTGGAATATTTTATTTTGATCCCGGAGATAAAATCTATGAAACCCATTTTCCAGGCAGTCCTGTGGTGCCGGGGAGCCTGATTGTTCACGCGTTTATTCAAGCCTGCAGCCGGATTCACGGTGAATCAGTATTTCAAACCCATGAATTGTCGGTGAAAAATTTTAAATTCAAAGAATTTGTTTTGCCGGGAGAATACCGTTACACCCTTTTAAAAGAAAATAACAACCAGGTCCGATGCAGCCTTTACAACGGACAAACCCGGGATGCCCGGCGGGTTGCCCAGGGGGTAATAACTATATGAAATTATTATACGCCGGCAAAAAGGTCCTGGTGACAGGGGGCAGCTGTGCCATTGGTCTTGCCCTGGCAAAAGATCTTGTTGACGAAGGGCTTTTGCCGGTGCTGACATTCAGGACTGAAAAGGGAAAAGAAAAGATCCTCAAGTCCATGGAAGCGTATTCGGGACGGTTTGAAACAGCCTTTTTTGATCTTAATGACATGTCAGCCGCAACAGGTTTATTCAAAGAGACGAATAGCGATCCGGACTATCTTGTAGACCTTGCCCATACAGATTATGAAAGCCTTGTGGCGTCGGCGTCCAATGAAAAAATTCAGGACTATTTCCAGGCAAACGTCACGGCCCGTGCAACCCTTGTCAGATCTGCCGCAAGATCCATGCTGAAAAAGAAATTCGGACGGCTTGTTTTTATTTCATCCGCAGCTGCTGTGCGGCCTGGAACCGGCCAGGGCTTTTACACCAGCTCAAAGCAGGCTGGCGAAGCCCTGTATAAAAATTGCGGCCTTGAACTCTGTTCCAGAGGGGTGACCAGCATATCCCTTCGACCGGGGTTTGTGGATGCAGGCAGAGGGAAAAGTTTTTTTAAGAAAAAGGAATCAGGGTATCTAAAAAAAACAATCGGCAAAAAAAGACCTGTCATGGTCAGTGTGGAAGATCTTTGCGCAGGCATATTATTTTTTCTTTCCGACCGGGCACACGTCTTTAACGGCGTGGCTGTTACCCTGGACCACGGGTTGAGTTCAGAAAAATGATTGTCTATTTAACTTAGGATATTAATCAGGATGATTCAAAAAGTGAACACACAAATATTGTCAAATGTAATACAAATTTTAAGTGAAATTCTGGATGTGGATGAAGATCAAATTGAAAATGAAACCTATCTTATACGTGAGTTGGATGCTGAATCCATTGACCTTCTTGAGGCGGCTTTAGAACTTTCAAACGCCTTTGAGACCGACATTAAAGAAGAGGATCTGTTTTTGCGAAATCTTCGGGTTTTACTTGAACAGGCAAAAGAGAACCACCTTGATCCGGTTGAATTCATCTCAAAGGAACTGCCCCATATTGAACCGTCAAGGCTGGCCGCCATGCTCAAGGACCTTGACCAGGGGCCTGTGCTCCAGGTAGGCGATATTGTGAGTTACATACAATTTGCCCTTGGGGATAACCATGCCGCTTGATCAGTTTTTATCATCAAGACGAAGCATCAGGTCCTATCAGTCAAAACAGGTCCCGGAGGAGCATATAACGTCCCTGGTAAACGCGGCTCTCACAGCCCCGTCCCCATCCAACAGCCAGCCCGTCAGATATATCCGCATTAGTTCAGACCCAGTAAGAGATTTGCTAAAAAGAGAGATGGAAGCAGGATTTGAACGGCTCGTCAGGCAGGCAGACACAAAAATCCAGCCCAAAAAACTTAAAAATGTGATCAAATACTATTGGCGGCATTCGATTTTCATGATGGATGCCCCGGCACTTTTTGCAGTGGCAACCACAGGCACGGAAAACAGTGTTTCGGCCAGGCTTTCAAAGGCAGGATTGTTGGATGATGATTTTAACGGTCAGACAGGCCATGGCATTACAACAGGGTTTTCCCTGGCCGCTTTCACCATGAAAGCTCAGGCACTTGGACTTGGATCCTGTATTTTAACAGCGCCTTTGATCTTTATGAATGACACCTCTTTTTTAACTGACCGTCTAACACCTCTTCC
>PIVQ01001621.1 GCA_003354055.1 Desulfobacteraceae bacterium
TGTTTTATTTCTTTGTAATTTAAGATAGTTAAATTTTGCCCTGTCATTAAATAATCAACACCTTCATATCTAGCAACCCATGTTCCACCACTCTTTTTTATTATTGGTTCTTCTGGTTCAGGATTTAGGATATTAACACCACAAAAAGGGCAAAAAGAAACTCCTAACATTTCTGTAGATGTCAAAGCAAAACAATTACTCCCGTCAGGGAAGTACTCTACCCCATCAACGCACGGCTTAAACTTTCCATTTTCCCATTTACATTCATTACTCATCCTTTCACCTTCTCATTAAACACCAACTTAGCCCGACTTATTATAGCCTCTCCGTTCTTCTGTTCGTTTACTGCTTGCTTTAGACATTCATACTCAAGTAACGCTGTCTGTGCTTCGTTTGCCATGTCTGCAAGTATCTGCATAGTCTCAGCTCTTGTTTCTTTGGTACGCTGTCTGTTTTTAGGTTTAGTGTTTAAGGCTATAGCTAGCATTGTTTGTATATCAGCTATTTTCATTCTGTATCCTTTATTTCTGGGACTTGCTCCTCTATAACATTAAAATATGCTTCATAAGTGTTGAGACATGAGCGACAAATATAAATCGATGCTTCTGTTAGTTCTATTTCTACATCCTCAATATTTCCACAATAAGGACATTTTAATTTAACCGTATTCATTTCTTTCTCCATTGAATAAACTGTAATATAGACATTTTCTTAAGTTTCCCGAGATTAACACCATCGACATATCTTTTTATTTTTTTATTCTCTTTCCTCACAATCTTTAGATCTTTCGTCAACGCCCTAATCTTATT
>PIVQ01001622.1 GCA_003354055.1 Desulfobacteraceae bacterium
AAATCATTTTATGTAAACGGATATTTCGAAACATACCAAGAGTGTAGGAATAGAATAGTAATAACAAGATGGAAACATGATGTTTGGAAGCCTATACCAAAGAGTCCAAACAAATGATAGCAATAGAAAAACTAATGGCAATATCAGGGCGGAAAGAAACATCAATAAGAGCAAGAGGTAAACAACTAGGGATAGAACCGCATTACAAAACATTTACCAGAGGTCATTTAGAGGTGGAATACACACTTAGTGAAGCAAAGCAAATAGTAAGCAGTTATGTAAACAGGAAATATATTAAATAGAGGATAAAATATGAATAAAATAAAAGAATTTATAGAAAAACATAAAGTTGTTTTGGCATTCATGGCAGGCATTATTTTAACATCTCTTTTTGTTTGGAAGTTGGATAGATGGCAATATGGGTACAATATAGGCTACCTAAGAGCATTAAATAACATGAAAGTAAAGATTGATTTAGGGACAGGGGTTGTTACAATGCCAGATAGTGAATATGACAAGATATATGGGGATGAATAATATATTAAATAATCCTTGCATTAAATAATAAAGTATGTTAGTATTTAGGTAGGTGTTAAAGAATGAGTAAAGAAAATAAGTGTGGACACGAAGAGGGAGACTCTTTGTATCTAGAGATTGAGATTATGTCAATCCAAGGGATGATATCTGTAGGAGTTACAAATTATTCTTTATGTGAATCATGTAGAATTAAAGCGCAGATAGAGTTAAGAGATTTTATTAATAGTAGTAAGTATTTTAAGGAGTTGTCTCCTTTTGGTTAAGATAACAA
>PIVQ01000783.1 GCA_003354055.1 Desulfobacteraceae bacterium
ATCGGAAAAATCAAGATTCCGCGGAATGTAATCAACAAGCCGGGCCGCCTGGATAATCTTGAATGGATTATCATGCAGTCCCACACAGCCTATGCAACCAGTCTGCTGTTTGAGAGCCAGTTGCCCCACACCTCCATGCAGACCATTCTTTATCACCATGAAAATGAGGACGGCAGCGGATATCCCTGCGGTCTTGCCAATGACCGGATTCCACTGATGGCCAAAATCTGCCATATCGCAGATGTGTTCGATGCCCTGACATCCGAGCGGCCGTACAAAAAGGCAAAAACACCCTTTGAAGCGTTGAAATTAATGGCAGGTGATAATCCTTTTTTGGATACCCTGAGACAGTTTGAGACCGAGGCTGTAGAGAATCTTCAACCGCCCCTGACCACCATCGTCCGGAACGGCTATGAGGCCAAACTCAAGCGGTTAAGGGAAAGGGAAATGCTTGAGGAAGAGGCTGAAAAAAGGGTTGAAGCCCGGATAAAACTCCGGGACAAGGGCATGTCCCATTGCTTTGATCTGGACTTGCTGAAACGGTTTATTATTACCATCAACAAGTCCGAAAGCTTTGATCTTTCCGGGCTATTGTAAGCTGATCTAAAAATACGGTTTTTTAGGATTGGGAGGCCGGGTATCCCGCATTTGTCACTGCATCGACCGCAGTCTGCACAAGGCCTTGGTCCGAGGTTGCAAAGACCGCTTTTTTTCCTTCAAGATCCACACTGATATCAGACAGGCCCTGGATACCTTCAAGGGTCTTTTGAACCATTCCCGAGCAATGGCCGCAACTCATATTATCCACATTCAAGGTTACTTTTTGATCTGCCATAGGTGTTTTCCTTTGCAATTAACAGTTGAAAGTTGTATCAGCAAAAATAAGCCGGGATTGGCAGTTTGTCAAATCCCCCCTAACCCTTAGAGAGGCCACAAACAGCAGGAGTATCCGTGATTATCCCCTGGCAGAAGAAAACTGAATTTGAGGAGGCAACCCTGTTTTTAACCACCGTTGATAGCAACAGAGGCCATGACCTTGACCCGGTCCGCTCCCTGGCCGGGGAAATTCAAATGATTTTCCGTGAAATGGGGCCTGATCTGGACTCTCTCTGCGCTGCAACATGTCCGGACTGCAGGGACAACTGCTGTAAACGGGCCACCATCTGGTATGATTTCAAGGACCTGCTCTATCTTTTTTTGGGCCCGGGCCTTCTGCCGGAGTGCCAGATTTCAAAGGACGGCGGATGTTCATGTCTTACCGATAAGGGCTGTGTCCTCCCGAGATCGGAACGTCCCTTTGTCTGCACCTGGTACTTCTGTCCGGATCAAAAAGAGGGTGCATTCACCTTAGGCCTTGCTGAAAAAAATCAGCAGCTAAAGGATCTGCGTAACCAGATGGAAACTGAATTTTGTCGAATCACCATGACACCACATTTTCGTGAAGTTCTTACATTCGGAAATAGTAATTCGAGTTCAGACAGCTTGCAGGGGCAATAGGGATGCCTCAGAACAGGTCAAAATACTTCATACCGCTTCTGGCCGCAGCCATATGGAATATCTTTTTCAGTCTTCTGGGAATTTTCTTTCTTCCCCAAAAGAGTTCAATATTTTTCAGCACAATGGCACCTCCGGCAGACTTTTTTGTAAACGACCCGGTGTGGTATATCGTTTTAATCGCAGGTATAGGATATGGCCTCGTGGGGTTCGTCAATCAAAAGTATAGATTTTTCATAACAATCGGTGCCATAGGCAAAATAGCCTTTTTTTGTTTTGTCTGGTACTTGTGGTTCGCCTCAATCGCCAATGCACTGGCTGCAATGATTGCTTTGGGGGACCTGATCTGGGCGATTTTCTTCTTTATCTTTCTCTATAAAACCAGGGAGTACGGATTGCTGTAGGGCCAAGGTTTGAAAAAAGGTTTTAACTCCCGCGGGGCCGCAGGTGGCCTTGCATATTAATTCGCTTAAGGTGATACTACAGCGGAAGTTCGGATCAAATTAGAAGGAAAAGGACACTTTAATGGCAAATATTCTCGCACTGGATGATGTTCTGGATGCCGCAGTCCTGATTAAACGGATTCTTGAGCAAAAAGGGCATTCAGTTACGGTTTTTACAGAGGAAGAGGAGGCCATTGCATTTGCAGAATCCAACGATATTGATTTGGCCATCCTGGATATGAAATTAAAAAAAATGGACGGTGTCGGTGTGCTATCGGAATTAAAAAAATGCCGCCCTTTGATGAAGGCCATCATGCTGACGGGTTATCCCGCAATGGAGACGGCAAGGCAATGTTTGGAACTGGGCGCGGATGATTACTTTGTAAAACCGTTTGATACCCGGGATCTGGAAGATAAGGTAGAAGAACTCCTTAGAAAACCATAGCCTTATTTTTTCTGAATACCGGACAGGTAATGAAAATATTTTTGAATGAATTTCCCCGAAATCGTATCTGCTATGGAAAATTTGAAATCCGTGTCCGGCATCAAGTCTCCAGAAAAAGCCAGAAAAATGGTTTGGGAGAGTTCAAAAAGAATCTCTTGAATTTCCTGCTCATCTTTTGAAAATCCAACGGTTCCGCACAATCTGCATTTCGCAGGCTTTATTTCATGAATTTCACATTTCGACGCCTTGTAGAACGGGCAGGGCATGGATTGGTTTTTAGTGGCATCCATCGCCCTTTTTATCAATGCTGTCCTTTGACCAGATGTAAAGTGCTTATTTGTTTTTGAGTGCAGGTAAACCGCTTCTACCAGCTGGATATCAAAATTATCATGGCTGCAGAGGCATTCTTTTGGATTCCGGATCGGAAATGTTTTCTTCAATTGTTTTTCAACCTGCTGATCAATTTTTTTAATAAGCGCTTCATAGTCGGAAAAATAATCACTCAGGTCGACACGGTGCTTCAGCTCCATGGACGGTTCTCTGATTTTCAATATCCCTGATTTTTTGCTGTACTTTTTTAAAAGTTTCCACTGTCCATAGCTGGACGGGACCGCCTGGATTGCCTTTATGGATTTTAACTTTTTTGACGCAGCTTTCAGGCTGATGCCCCTGCGGATCATGTACGATGTGACAAAGGTCCCGGTCCTCCCGATGCCGTGCTGGCAGTGGACCAGTATTTTTTTACCAAGATAAATGGCCTCATCAATCCAGGCCAGGGCTTTTTCCATGTCTTCTTCTTTGGGGATATCCTCATCCCAAACCGGAAGATAATAGACCTCAAAACCTGCCGAGGCCTCAATTTCATGCAGGTCGCTGAATTCAGCGCAAAGGTTTACAATGGCATCAATACCGTGGGCTTTTATCGTATCAAGCTGGGCATAGGACAT
>PIVQ01001623.1 GCA_003354055.1 Desulfobacteraceae bacterium
GCCAGCATCAAACCGGATCCGTCAGATATGACAATTCCGACTTGGGTCGTTAAGTCCATGGCCTTCTTTGAAATCTCAGCACCGGAGGGCTTGGAAGATGAATAAATTTAAAATCGGTGTAATGATATTTTGCGGTTTTCTCGCGATATCATTTGTCAGCAATATCCTTATAGAAACAGGGATTATCGATAAACCTGAAATACAAAAGAGACAAAAGAGATATCAGAAGGAACCAGATAATCATTCCACTGATTTAAATTATGTACAAAGCTTATGCGCTGGCGGGTTGATTTCTTATTTTGGTGCTGAGAAATTAGATATTAGCGGTTACAACACTAAGATAATCCCACGAAGCGCCAACAAGAGCCGTGTTGAAATGGATTTCAATATGGTGCCAGAAGAACAGCAACACGGACCATTAGTCGTTATTTGTGAGATTATGGCCGATGGATTTTTGCTTTCAATAAAAATCAAGTCAGCAAAGCCCGGTGTAGAATTGATGAATTTATATCCAAACAAATTATATACATTGGAGGTAACAAAGTTAGTCAGAGAAATTCTAAACTTTCCGCCACTCCCCAAACAATCATTCGAATAAATTAGGGAAATTGAAATGAGTACAGAAGCAGAACAAACAAAAGAAGTAATGCAGCTACCAGACGGGCTCTATATAGGCCTTCCAGAGGAAATTTACCATGCACAGAAGCGCATGAGCGGGTCGAAGGTCAAAGACATCGATGTTAGCGCACCAACATTCTGGGCGAACTCTTGGATGAACCCTGACAAGGAAGAAAAAGACGCTGATCA
>PIVQ01000784.1 GCA_003354055.1 Desulfobacteraceae bacterium
CCATTCCGGAGTTAAGGGCTGTTTCTAATTTCTCCGGGGGCTGGCTTGCCAGGATGTTTTCAGGCGCTTTTTCCGGCTCAGGCTCGGTGGGAGCCGGTGTTGTTTCATTTTGCAGGGTTTCGGTCTTAGTTAAAGCATCTTTCCCGTCCGGCTCGATATCGTCTGCCAGAACTTTGGGGTTCAGGTAATAGGGAAGGTCTTCCGGGATTTCTTCGGGCTCTGCAGGTTCGGCAGAGAGGACTTCAGGTTCTTCGCCCATCATTTGTCTTAGCCGGTTGAGCATTTCATTTTTCTTTTCCCTTGAAAATTCAACGCTGTCCGGTCCTTCATCGTTAAACACCCCGTTAAACAGCTCTGTCTTTAGCTGGATGCCTGCAAAAATTTTTTCTTCAATGCTGTTTTTGGCAATGAGGTTGATAACATTGATGCAAGAGCTTTTCTGGCCGATGCGGCTGACCCTGCCGATACGCTGGTTTAGTTTGGCAGGGTTCCAGGGCAGTTCGAAATTGACCACACAGTCGGCTGCCTGAAGATTGAGACCGGTTCCGCCCGCATCTGTGGACAGGAACACCCGGCAGTCCGGGTTGTTGGTGAATTCGTCTATCAGGGCCTGGCGTTTTTTTACCGGTACCTTTCCGGACAGTTCTACAAAAGGGATGTTGGCATCGGATAAATGCTTTGCAATCAAAAAGGTCATGGTGGTCCACTCGCTGAAAATCACCATTTTACGCTTGTTCTGGATTACGATTTCATCGATGATAGCTTCCAGCTCTTTGAGCTTTGGAGAAATATGGGTTTCCCTGTCGATAAGAAAGGTGGAATCGCAAACCTGGCGCATCCGGAGCAGAAGGATTTGCATTCTCCTCAGATCCATGGGGGTGAGGAATTTTTTATTGAGCAAAGGTAAAAGGGATCTTGCATAGCCTCCGTGGATCTCATACTGTTCATCTGTAAGATCAATGTAATAATTGTTTGTCACTTCATCGGGCAGGTCTTTTAAGACCTCTTCTTTTGTCCGCCGGATCACAATGTCTTTTAGTTTGGATTTTAACAGGCCTAGGTTTCTATATCCTGCAACACTGCTTTTTTTCTTTTTGGGAATCAGAAAATGGTCTGCTGCAAACTGCCAAAGTGGAGTCAGCTTGTAAGGGTCCAGAAACTGGATGATGGAATAGACATCTTCAAGCTTGTTTTCCAGTGGGGTGCCTGTCAGGACAATGGCATGTTTTTTGGGAATGCGCTTAACTGCATCTGCGGTTTTGGTGGAGAAATTTTTAATACGCTGGGCTTCGTCAAGGATGATCAGGTCGGGTTTGAAGCGGCTCAGGGTCAGCACATCCCGAAGGACGGCCTCATAATTAGTGATTTTAAACAGACTGTCATCATTGAAATAACTGGATTCTCTTTGGGCGGGATTCCCCGCAACAACGACCGCTTTTTCGTTGCTGAATTTTTCAATTTCCCGCTTCCACTGCTCTTTTAGGGAGGCCAGGGTGACGACCACAACTTTGGAAAATCCGAATATTTCCTTTTTGAGCATCCCAAGAGAAATGGCCTGAAGGGTTTTTCCAAGCCCCATTTCATCGCCGATCAATACCCCCGGTTTAAATAAGGCAAACTCAACCCCTTGTTGCTGGTATGGATACAGGTCAGTTTTAAGCTCCGGGGTTGGGATTTCGTTTGGAGGCATTGACTGTAATTGTTGCTTTTGCAGGTCAAGATCAATACGGTGTAGCAGGTTCTCCCTGATGCGGACCCTTTTTTCGCCGTAGAGTTTATCCATAAGGGTCATGAACGGCTGAAAATCCCCTGGTTTATAATCACCAAGATCGGTAAAATATTCATCTAAAATGGGTTTCAGATCCGGCATTCTATAGCTTAGGTCTTCAGCATACAGTCTTGGGGCATCAGAGGCAGAGTCCCAAAAAATATCGACAAAGGGGAAGGTTTCCTTTGCCAGGTTTTTTTTGAAGCCGCGCTCTTCTTTCAGATGTGAACATAAGAAAAGAATGTGCTTGCAGGTGTTAAGACCGCTTGTCATGTAATCCGGGCAGGTGCAATGGCCCTTTTCTTTTTGGGGGTCATGGAGGGTTACCACATATTCCCGGTTTGTTTTGTTGATGACAAGGTGGTCGTCTTTGAGCATATCGCCGCGTACAATGCTGAAAGATTCTGAAGCGGCTCTTTTTTTCCTGTCATCCAGAGCCTGGGCCTTTATCTCTTCGCAAGACAGGTATGGGGCTTCGTCATCGGTCTTAGCCTTACCCGTTTTTGCTTCGCAGGTTTTTGAGATGATATCTTTGGCATTAAGCAGGGCTGCCACCACATGTTTGCATCCGTTTCCGGGATAGGGACAGGAACAGGTGTAAAGAATATCATCTTCTTTTAAGGTGACATGTGTTTGGTAGATACCGTAATTACCGTCAACTTCATAGAAAAATGTGGTGTTGTCATCTGTTTTTTTTGAGAGAAAATAAGAGCCGTGTTCATAAATACGGATACCGCGGTTATAAATCAGGACAGAATCGGCAACATTGTTTTTAATATATAATTTTGACAGTTCGATCATGTTTGCAATTCCCTTTTTTCATATTTTTTAGGGTATTGAATACAAAATTTGGATAGGGTTATGCAAGGATTTCCTTGATATGTTTGCGGATGATCTGCAAAAAGCCGGGAAAGGCCTCTGCCAGGGTGGGGGTCAGTTCCAGACCCCAGTCGATTTTTTCAGGTTCTATGCCCACAACCCTCAGATAAGGCCTGTGGCCTCGCATTTCTGCCATGCCCAATGAATCTAAAAGGTCAATATCATGGAGGGAGAGCATCTGTTTTTTGTCTTTACGAAGCTGGTCTTCCTCCAGGCTGTAAATAGTTCCGGGATCGTGGTTCGCCCTGACAATATCAAGCACCAGGATGTTGTCATATTCTTCAAACAGATAAAAGATGTCCTGGGTAAAAGTTCCCCCATCAACAAAATCCACTTTGGTTTCATCCCACTCTTCTTTTTCCTTCCAGAACTCATAAATGGCATGAACCCCGATACCTTCATCCATCAGCAGGGTATTCCCCACTCCCAAAACCAATAATTTCTTTTTCATCAAACTGTTCTCGCTGTTCGAGCTGCTCTCGCTGTTCTCGCCAAAAAAACAATGAGGAGGCAGCCAAAGCCGCCTCCCCATCAATTCAATCTAAAAGGCTTTTAAATTAAAGAGGAATTTCCACTTTAACTTCTTTACCAGTGTCTGCGTCCAGCACGTGGACGGCACAGCCCAGTCAGGGGTCGTAGGCGCGAATCAGGCGCCCGACATTTACGGGGTTGTTGATATC